>VBDM01000070.1 GCA_005881355.1 Betaproteobacteria bacterium | reverse complement strand
CAGCTCCACGGTGATGTTGCGCCAGGAAACCATGAACACAACGTGACCCTGCTCCACCGCGTAGCGCGCGAAGGAATTTTCAGGCTGCAGGTCGAGGACGTAGTACTTGTTGATGCAGGGCGGGACCATCACGAGCGGCTGCTTGAAGACCGTCGGCGTGAGCGGCTTGTACTGGATCAGCTGCATCAGCTCGTTCTCGAAAACCACGGCGCCTTCGGTGACGGCGAGGTTCTTCCCCACCTCGAACACCGATTCGTCCGTCGTCGAGATGCGCCCCTTGTGTACGTCCTCGACGAGCTGGCGAACGCCCCGCGCGAGGCTCTCGCCCTTAGTCTCGAGCGCGAGCTTCAGTGCCTCGGGGTTGGTCGCGGTGAAATTCGCCGGGCTCATGGCGTCGGCGAACTGGCGCGTGATGAAGCGCATGCGCTCCTTCGCGAGCGGCTCCGCTTTCAGCGCCTCGACCCACTCGGCCAGAAAGCGGGAGTTGATGAGGTAGCTCTGGCGCAGGTAATCGAACCAGGGATTGTTCCGCCATTCCGCCGAGGAGAAGCGGCGGTCGCCGCGCTCAGGGGGCGCAACCGGTGCCGCGTCGCGCCCGGCTTCGCGAGCGAGCGTCGATTGCCACAGCGCCGCGTGCTGCTGGAAATACTGTGCCTGGAGCGCCGCGAGCTTTGCGGCGTCGACACCCACCGATTGGAGGGAACGAGCGAACTCGGACTCGGGCGCGAGCCCAAGCGAACCCAGAAAATTCTTCAGGAACGCCTGGGCGGCGCCGGAAAACTGCTCGACAGGGGATGGAGTTTCAACTGGCACGCGCGGTTTCAGCTCAAGACCCTGAAAAATCTGGGAAGGCGGCGGATTATTGCACTGCACAATGGCACAGTCAAGGCAACTTGTCACGGGCTCCCTGGAGCGCCCTACCGAAGGCGCCGCGCAGCGACTCGGGCTTGCAGCCCCTCGGTCAGGAACGTCGGCCCGAGCGTTTGCGCGCAGTAGTGCCGGGGTTCTCCAGCGCCGCGATGATCTTGTCGGCGTAGTCGCGCCAGTCCGGTTCCGCAGACAAGTCGCGGAACAGGCCGCTTCTCGAGAGTGCGGCGACCCAATCCTGCGTTTCAGCGCTCGCAGCCGACATCCAGGGCTCGAATCCCGCCTCCCGCACGGTCTTCGCCGCCTCGCGCATCTCCTCGGCGCGGCGCTTGCCGTGGTTCGCCACGCGGCTGAAGAGATATGAGCCCTGTTTTTCCCAGTCGATCTCGGGAAAGGTTTCCGTGAGCGAGGCCAGCAGCTGGCGCTCCACGCCGTGCCGGCGGGCGAGCGTATAGCTCTCCACGATGATGGCTTCCAGTCCTTTGATGAACACGCTCCGGCACAGCTTGATCGCCGAGGCGACACCGATCCGCTCGGCGACGACGGTCATGTCGAAGCCGAGCGGCCGGAGTTTCTCGGCGAGCGCGCCGGCCCGGTTGCCGCCGAGCAGCATCGGGGCGCGAATTCCGTAGGGCGGAACCGGGGTCATCACCCCTGCCTCGACATAATGCGCCCCGGCCGCGTCGACGAGCTTCGATGCGCTCGCTTTGGTCATGGGAGACGCGGAGTTGAGGTCGAGGAAAAAAGTGCCCGGGCGTATGGACCGGGCCGCTTCGCGGGCGACTTCGAGGGCATTCGCCGCAGTCACGGCCGAAATCACGATGTCGGCGCGGGCAAGGAGCGCCGCAAGCGATGCGCATGCCTCGACACCATCGTCCCTGGCGCGAGCCTTCATCGCGGCGCCATACGAGGAATCGCGAAGGAGGACGTCCCAAGCGCCGACCCAGGGAACGCCTTGTTCCCGCAGCGCGCGGGCGAGAATCTTCCCGACCTCGCCGTAACCCACAACGCCGATTTTCAGGTTTGAATCGACTGATCTCGCGTGCATTTGATCCGACTCAAATCGGACTCTGCGTGTGCGCTGCAATCTAGCACAGGTGCCGCCACACTAGGTTTTCATCCGCGCGGCTTCTACATCCACCCAGTAAAGCCGCGCGGGATTTTCTACCAGAATCCGCCTTCTCAGACCGTCGTCCGGAACCATCTTCGCGAAGAGGTCGACCAGCTCGCCGTCGTTCGGCATGATCTTCACGTTGGGATGGGGAAAGTCGGTTCCCCAAAGGACGCGCTGTGGCGCCGCTTCGATGAGCGCCGCCGCAAACGGAATCGCGTCGTGGAAGGGCTTTCCGCCTGCGGACACGCGCTCCGGCCCACTCAGTTTCACCCAGGCAAGCTCGTTTTTCATCAGCTTGAGCAGCATGCGGAAGGGCTTCTGATCGAGCCCATGCTGCGCCTGCACGCGTCCCATGTGATCTATGACGAAAGGTACGCGCATGCGGCGGAACAGGCCGGCATCGGATTCTATGTCCTCGGCGTCGAAGTGCAGCACGACGTGCCAACCGAGGGGCTCGATCATCGCGAGCGTGCGCTCGAACACGCGCGGATCGGGCGCGCCGCCCAGATGCCGCACGAAGTTGAAGCGCACGCCGCGCACCCCGCCCGCGTGCAGCGCCTCGAGCTCGCGCCCGGTCGCTTCTTCTCCGATCATCGCCACCCCGCGCCAGGCGCCGCCCGGTTCAAACTTCCGGGACCAGGCGAGCGCATCCAGCATCGCGCGATTGTCCACGCCGTGGCAGCTCGCTTGCACCAGCACCGCGCGCGAAAAGCCCAGATGGTCGTGCAGCGCACGCAGCTTTTCCTTCGGAGAATCCGGCGGCGTGTAGCGGCGCCCGGGCGCGTAGGGAAACTTCGCGGCCGGCCCGAAGACGTGGCAGTGCGCGTCGCAGGCTCCGCGCGGCGGCGCGTATTTAGGCTTGACGGGATTCGGGTCGGGGCCGGCGACGGGCCTTGTCATCGTCGCCGCGCTATTGCTTCTCGATTTTGGCGCGCTCGATCACCGCGTGCCACTTGGCGATCTCCGAGGCGAGCAATGCTCCGAGCGCCGCGGGCGTTCCGGCGCGCGCTTCGACGCCCAGGTCCTGCAGGCGCTTGCGCACCTCGGGCGCGGCTGCGGCCGCGTTGACTTCGCGGTTGAGGCGGTCGATCACGCCCTTGGGGGTCCTCGCCGGCGCGGCGATGCCGTTCCAGGAGGAGGCCTGGTAGCCCGGCACGCCGCTCTCGGCGACGGTCGGCACCTCCGGCAGCCCGGAAAAACGCTTCTCCGAAGTCACGGCGAGAGGTTTGAGCGCCCCGCCCCTGATCTGCGCCAGCACCGGTGCCAGGATCTCGAACGCCGCCTGCACGTCGTTGCCTTTGAGCGCCGTGACGACCGCGGGCGTTGCCTTGAACGGAACCACCTGCGCGTCGATTCCTGCCATCGACTTGAACAATTCCGCCGCCAAGTTCTGGGTGCTGCCGATGTTGATCGTGCCGATGTTCAGTTTGCTGGGATTTGCTCTGGCCGACGCGATGAGCTCGCGCACTGAGCCGATCTTTGAACCCGAGTCCACCACGAGAACCAAATCGAAAAACCCGACTGTCGATACCGGCGCAAAATCGTTGACGGTATCGTAGGGCAGCGACTTGAACAGCGACGCGCTCACCGCGTTGCCGTTCGTGATGAAAAGCAGCGTGTGGCCGTCAGGCTCCGCTTTCGCGACCGCCTCGGAAGCGACGATGCCGCCGGCGCTCGGCCGGTTCTCGACGATCACTTGCTGTCCCATCGCCTCGCTCATTCTTTGCGAAAGCACCCGCGCGGTGATATCGGCCACCCCGCCCGCGGCAAAGGGCACCAGGATCTTCACGGGACGCGCCGGGTAAACCTGCGCGGAAGCGGCCGAAGCACAGGCCGCGAGAGCTACCGCACAGGTCCATCGGAAAGGAAAGACTTGCTTCACGCGCGGTGGCGAGGGTTATTCGTGTTGGTCGGGGCGGCGAGATTCGAACTCGCGACCACCTGCACCCCATGCAGGTACGCTACCAGGCTGCGCTACGCCCCGACTCGAGGAAAAAGTATATCAGCGGACGAGGGAATCCGCCTCGCCTTCAGCGCAGCAGCTCGATGACGTTTTTCAGTTCCTGCTTTACTGCGGCGAGATTGGCGCCCCGCATATCGTGCGCGCGCGGCGCAGGGGGAGTCGATGCCGCGGACCGCGCGGATGCGGAGCTGAGGCTGTCGTCGAGGCGATTGCGCGCGCCGCTGATGGTGAAGCCCTGCTCGTAGAGGAGCTCGCGGATGCGGCGGATCAGCAGCACCTCGTGGTGCTGGTAGTAGCGGCGGTTGCCGCGGCGCTTCACCGGCCGCAGCTGGGTGAATTCCTGCTCCCAATAGCGCAGCACGTGCGGCTTCACGCCGCACAACTCGCTGACCTCGCCGATGGTGAAGTAGCGCTTCGCCGGGATCGGCGGCAGGCTATCCTTGGTCGCCTTGCTTTCCATGGGTCTGCTCGACGAGAGCCTTCAGCTTCTGGCTGGCGTGAAACGTGACCACGCGTCGCGCGGTGATGGGGATTTCTTCGCCGGTCTTGGGATTGCGGCCGGGACGCTGCGGTTTGTCGCGCAGCTGGAAGTTGCCGAACCCGGAAAGCTTTACGCTCTCTCCGTTCTCAAGCGCCAAGCGGATCTCCTCGAAGAAGGTCTCCACCATGTCCTTCGCTTCGCGCTTGTTCAGACCCACTTTCTCAAAAAGCATGTCCGCCAGCTCGGCTTTTGTAAGCGTCATTTTTGCTCCCTTTGGAGGGGCGAAAACCCCGCCAAGTCACTACCTAAGCACGTAATTTCGCACCGAATTTTGCGGAGAGAACCTCAGTCAGTTGCGCCATTGCGGCGTCCGCTTCCGCATCGGTCAACGTCCTTGCAGTATCTTGCATAACTACCCGAAATGCAAGGCTTTTTCTACCCCGGCCCAGATTCCCCCCCCGATAGACGTCAAATACCCGGATATCCTGCGCGATGGGGGGCCTGTTTTGGGCCAATTCGGCCAGAATCCTCGCCGCGGACACGCTTTCCTCGAAATCCATGGAGAGGTCCCGGATCACAGGGGGAAATTTCGAGATTTCCCGGTACTGCGGCACGGCAACGCGGCAAAGCGCTTCGGCGTCCAGTTCAAAGAGGACCGGCGCCCGGGGCAAGTCGCACTTCTGCTGCCAGCGCGGGTGCAGCTCGCCGATCCACCCTATCTCGACCTCATCAACGGTGATGCCCGCCGAGCGCCCAGGGTGAAGGCCCGGATGTGCGATCGGCGCGAAGCGGGCGCTGCGCGGGACAAGGAGCGCCTCGACGTCGCCCTTGACGTCGTAGAAATCGACCGGCCGCGTCGGTACGGCCCATTGCTCGGCGGCGACCGGGCCGTAGGCGAGACCCGCAAGGCGAAGCGGCTGGTAGTACCCCGGCAGCGCTTTTGCCGGGTCGCCGGGATCCTCGCCGTCGGAAGAGCGCAGAAAACAGCGGCCGGCCTCGAAAACCCGCACGCGTTCGAGCTTGCGGGCAAGGTTGAAGCGCAGGTTTGCGACCAGGCTTCCGATCATGCTCGAGCGCATCACCTCAAGCTGGGCGGCGATCGGGTTTTCCAGCGCGATCGGCTCGGCGTTGCCGCAGAAGTCGCGTTCCCACTGCGCGTCCACGAAGCTGAAGTTGACGACCTCGAAGTACTCACGGTCCACCAGGACGCGCTTGAGCTCCGCCAGATTTCTGCGGCGCTCCGGGGCACGAAGCATGGCGAGCTCCGCCTTGGGCGGCCGGGAGGGGATATTTTCGTAGCCATGCAGCCGCGCGACTTCCTCGACAAGATCTTCTTCGATCTCGAGGTCGAAGCGGTGCGAGGGAGGCGTGACGCTGAATTCTCCCTCCGCGCGCTTGTGCGGCAATTGCAGGCGGCGGAGCAGATGCGTGATCTGCTCGTCAGTGAAATGAACGCCGATGATCTTGCTGGCGCGGACCGC
>VBDM01000069.1 GCA_005881355.1 Betaproteobacteria bacterium | reverse complement strand
GCGCGGGCGGCTTCGAGCCGCTGCGGCTCCTGCCCAGGGGAAAAAAACGAGTCGTGCTCGGGCTCGTTTCGTCCAAGAAGCCCGAGCTCGAAGGCGAAGGCGTTCTGATGAAGCGCATCGAAGCGGCGGGCAGATTCGCGCCGCTCGAGCAGCTCGCGCTCTCGCCGCAATGCGGCTTTGCGAGCTCGGTCAAGGGCAATCCGCTGCGCCCGGCCGACCAGGAGGCGAAGCTCGCGCGCATCGTGAAGGTGGCCGACAAGGTGTGGGGAGCGACTTGAAGTTTACCGCCGCTTATCGCGAGTCCGAATCGCCGGCGCCGATAGCCCTGGGCAGGTGCATCCGCCACGAGCGGAAGACGGCGGCGCCTATCACCGCGGCCCCGACGAGCGCCGCGAAGGGGCCGCCGACCAGGCCCGCGAGGAATCCGGCTTGCACGCGGCCGAGCGGCGCGCTGCCGCGCGTGGCCATTACGACCACCGACATCACGCGCCCGCGCAACGCGTCCGGCACCAGCAGCTGCGCCAGCGTGTTGCGCGTGACCGCCCATATGCCGTCGGCGGTGCCGAGCGCGAAGAGCAGCATCATCGAGAGCGCGAGCCACGGCGAGAGCGCGAACGCCGCGAGCAGCACGGCGTACAAGGCACCCACCGTCAGTATCAAATGCACATGACGTTTTATTTCGAACGCCACCATGAAAGCCATCCCCAGCAGGCCGCCGGCCCCCAGGGCGCTGAGCAGCAGTCCGAGGCCTTCCGGGCCGGTGCCGATCGCGTCGCGCGCGATAATGGTCACGAGCGTGACGTTGTGGCCGAACAGGCCGCTCACGATCTCGAGGCCGAGCGCGACCTTGAGCAGCGGATTGCGCCGGACGAAGTCCAGGCCGCTCGTCATCCCGTGCCACAAACTCGTCGCGGATGAAATCGTTTCCGCTCGGCGGGAAGGCAAGCGCATCGACGCGAGCGCCAGCAGCATCCCGATGAAACCCGCCGCATTGACAAAGAACGGCAAGGCGTAACCGCCGTACGCCAGCGCCAAGCCTCCGATCGAGGGGCCGACCAGGGCGCCGCTGCGCACCGCCACCGCGTTGAGCGTGACCGCGCTCTGCATGGCGCTGCGCGGCACGAGGCCGGCGAACAGCGCGTGGCGCGCCGGTATCGAGAACGCCGACAAGGTGCCGCTGACAAAGCTGAGCACATAGAGATGCCAGAACTGAAGCTGGCCCGTGAGCGCAAACAGCCCCACCGTCAGCGAGGCGATCAGCATCGAGGATTCCGTGAGCAGCAGCAGCACCCGGCGCGGCACGCGATCGGCGATCGCGCCGCCGAACAACGCGAGCGCTATCATCGGGACGGCGCGGAACAGGCCGCTCAACCCGAGCAGCAGGGGCGAGTTCGTCATCTCGTAGAGTATCCACGCGACCGCGGTCTGCTCCATCCAGTTGCCGAGCTGCGAGATGAACTGTCCGACCGCGTAGAGCGCGTAGTTGCGCTCGCGCAGGGCCGTGAGGCCGTGGGGGAGGCTAGGCACGTGGCACAGCGCTACAGGACCGCGAACAGCGTCACGGGGTGCGGGTCAAACGGGGCCTGCTGCGGCTTACTTCCAGGGCATCAGGGAAGCGTGGATCACGTCCGGAACGCCCTGACCGCCCACCGACCTGATCGCGAGGTCCACGTCCTTCAGGCCGAAGGTATGGGTCGTGACCTTCTCCAGCGGAAATCGCTTCGATGCGAGCTGCTGCAGCGCGAGCTCGCACGCCCTGAAGCTGTGGCCGCGCGCGCTCTTGATGGTGATGAATTTCACCGTGACACGCTCGAGCGGGAAATTCGGAAATTCCTTCATCTCGCCCTGGACCACGATCGTCCCGCCCTTGCGCTTGAGCGCCTCCACGGCGAGCAGGATCGGGAGAGTGCCTGCGCCCGCGGTGCAGTCGAGCGCAACGTCGACGCCTTTGCCTCCGGTGATCTCCTTGATGCGTGCGAGCGGGTCTTCCTTCTGCACGTCGATCACGTGGTCGGCGCCCAGTTCCTTCGCGACTTTCATCCGCGCGGCGTCCTTGGAGGTGCCCGTGACGATGATGAGCGAGGCGCCCGCCTGCTTGCAAATCACGGTCTGCGAGAGCCCTTGCTGCCCCGGGCCCTGGATGAGCACCGTGGAGTTGTAGCCCACGCCGCCGTCGAACAGAGACCATTCAACGCCGTTCGCCATGGGGGTGACCAGGCCCGCCAGTTCCGGCGTCACGTTCTTCGGCACGTGGTGCACGACGGCGTTCCACGGAAGGTACACGTATTGGGCGAAACCGCCCCATAGATGCGGCGCCTTCTCGGCCGAGGTGTAACCGTAGCGGATGGCGTCGGGGTTATAGCGCCAGTCGGTGTTCTCGCAGTGACGGTACTGGCCCAGGTGGCACCACTCGCATTTGCCGCACATGACGTAGTGCTCGACGAACACCAGGTCCCCCTCCTTGAAGCCCTTGCGCCGCGTGAACTCGCGCCCCGCGCGGGCGATGGTGCCGATGTTCTCGTGGCCCATGATCACGGGAGTGTTGGACGGCGGCGTCTTGTATAGTTTGACGTCGGTTCCGCAGATCCCGGCGACCTCCATCTTCATCAGGGCGCTGTCCTCGGGGATATCCGGCATGGGAAAATCGCGGATCTCGGTCCTGCCCGGGCCCACTCTCACCGCCGCCAGCACTTTTTCCACCTGCGTCCTCCAGTCAACGAGCGTCGCTTCGCATTTTCTCATGCATTGCGCAGGCCTTCCCATCCACGAGCCGTCCCGCTTCTGATAGGCTCGGGCGATTCCGCTATCATCGGCACAGCGCAAGGGAAACGTCGAAGGGAGCACATGTCGAAACTCAATCACGCGTCGCCGGCGCGTCCGCGCGCGCCCGGCGGCAGGGCGTCCGAATCGGGCGGTCCGGTCGCAGCCGGACGGATCGAAGACCTGGCCGCCGCCAGCCGCATCCTCGCCGCGCAGGGCGTCGTCGACGGCTTCGGCCACGTCTCGATGCGCCATCCGTCGGCACCCGACCGCTACCTTATGGCGCGCTCCATCGCGCCGGCGTTGGTGACGCCCGACGACATCATCGAGTACGATCTGGACAGCAATCCGTGCAATACCGACGGCCGCGGCAGTTTTATCGAGCGCTTCATCCACG
This sequence comes from Betaproteobacteria bacterium, assembly GCA_005881355.1. Lineage (GTDB taxonomy): Bacteria > Pseudomonadota > Gammaproteobacteria > Burkholderiales > SG8-39 > VBDM01. The sequence goes on along the minus strand of VBDM01000069.1, from coordinate 3,417 downwards.
GCGAAATCTACAAGGCGAGGGCCGATATCATGTCCATCGTGCACAGCCATTCGCCGTCGGTGATCCCGTTCGGGCTGGTGGGCGTGCCGATGCAGGCGATGTTCCACAACGCGGCCTTCATCGCGGCCGGCGTCCCCGTGTTCGACATCCGCGACAAGTTCGGCGCCACCGACATGCTGGTCCGCGATGCGCCCAAGGGCGTGGCGCTCGCGAAGGTCATGGGCGACAAGGACGTCGTGCTCATGCGCGCGCACGGAGCCGTGGCCTGCGGACCGACGCTGCAGGCTGCGGTATTTCGCGCCGTCTATACCGAGGTCAATGCCCGCATCCAGCACTGGACCGCGGCGCTCGGGCGCGGTGCGATGGCCGCGCTCGACAAAGAGGAGGGCCGGCTGGCGGACGCAGTTAACCAGACCGCCGGCATGCGCGCCTGGGAGCTCTGGCGCAGCCAGGTCCGCAGCCAGGTAAACTGGTAGCAACGCACCGAGGGAGCACGTCATGGCAGCGGTCGACTTGAAGCAGCCAGCGGACGTCACGTCACAGCCAGAATTGCGGCAGCAGCTGGTCGACTGCATCCGCATGCTGGAGCAATCCGACATCATCGACTACAACGGCCATTGCAGCATCCGGCTCGACGACCACCGCATCCTCATCAACATCGGTTCGTGCCAGCGCAGCCGGCTCACGGTCGAGGACATCTGCACCATCGATCTCGAGGCGAATCAGATCGAGGGCAAGGGCAATGCGCCGCTCGAGCGCCACCTGCATTGCGGCATCTACCGGGTGCGGCCCGACGTCAAGGCGATCGTGCACGCGCACCCGAAATGGTCGACGTTCCTCACCATGGTCGGCGAGAGCTACCAGCCGGTGTATGCGCAGGGGTCGCTCGTCTATCCGGTGCCGGTGCTCGATTCGCCCAACTCGATCAATAACCGCGCGATGGCCGACCGGCTGGCAGCCACGCTCGGCGACCGGCCCGCGGCGCTGATGAAGTCGCACGGCGCCGTGACGGTCGGCAAGGACATCGTCGAGGCCTTCGTGCTCGCGAACTACATGGAGGAAAACGCTTACCGTCAGTACATGGCGCTGCAGATCGGCAGGCCTTACTCGTTCAGCGAGGAGGAAGTGGCGCTCTGTCGCGAGAAGCTCTGGAACGCGGGCCTCTTCAAGCGCACTTGGGATCATTTCCGGGCGAAGCTCGGGTGAGCGGCCCGGGCCCGGCCCGCTCAGAGGGTGCCTTTCAGCTCGCGAGCTGATAAATGGTGTGATTCGCCCGCCGCAGCCGGCCGGAAAGCTCGCGCCCGAGGTTGGAGAGGAATTTGACCGCGATGGCGGGATGCTCGTCGGTCAGCTTGTCGAAATTGGGACGCGTGAGCACGTAGCACACTGCATCCTCGTCCGCCTTGACCGTCGCCGAGCGCGTCTCCCGGTCGAGCAGCGCTACCTCGCCGAATACCGTCCCGGGCGAAAAGGTGATAAGGCGGGTTTCGCGCTCGCTGCCGGACAATTTCAGGCACACGCTGGCGCTGCCCTGGGCGATGACGTAGAGCTCGTCCCCGCTCTCGCCTTCGCGGAAGACAATATCGCCCTTGCGGTAAGTATGCCGCCTTAGCGCCCGTTTCATTGCGGCGAGCTCCGTCTCGCTCATGTTCGCGAGCACCTCGATCCGGCTGAACGGGAATTCATCGCCGGATTCCGCGCTCCCCTCCTGCGACACGATCAGATGGTCCTCGCACCACTCGATCGCGCGGTCGGCGTCGGGGAACAAGCGGCCGCGCGTGAGCGCTGCCGTCACGCCCATGTCCTTGAGGAAGGCGGCAAGCTGAGTGCGTTCCGGGAAGGAACTCAGCAGAAGATGTCTCCCCTCCTTGGTGAAGCAGTCATGCGCGTGCAACAGGACTTTGGCGCCGGTACTGTCGATTTCGCTGACGCGCTTGAGGTCCAGGATCACGTACGAGACATTCTGGCGCCGCACCGACTCGAGATAGAGCGCGAGATTTTCCGCCGTCCCGAAGAAGAGCGGCCCTTCCAGTTCCAACACGAGTATTGCGGCGCCGTGATCGGAAAGGATTTTCATGAGCTTCGGCTCGCGCGTCTTGCGCGAATGCACGGCGTCGCATCGGTATTCGCGTCGAATCACCGATTTGCTCATGCGGAACAGGAACAGCATTACCGTCGCCGCCACCCCTATCGCGACTGCGATCACGATGTTCATCTCGATCGCGGCCACCGCGACGGCCAGTATGATGGAGAGGTCGAGCATGCTCCGCGCGCTGGGGAAATCGCCCGTGACGAGCTTGCGCAAGATCTGCAGCGTCCAGCGGTCAAACAGCTGGATCGCCACCGCCACCAGCATGGCCCCGATGAGCACCCGCGGCAGGTGGCCGATGAGCGGCAACAACGCGACGACGGCGAGCGCAACGGCGGCGGCATGCACCAGGAGCGAGAGCGGCGTGCGCGCACCGGCGCGGTGGTTGGCAAAGCTCGACGCGAGGTTGATGCCGACCGCAATCCCGCCGAAGCTGGCCGCCGCCATGTTACCGACGCCCAGTCTTACGAGCTCTCCATTGCTGTGCACGCGCTTGCCGGTATCGGCCTCGACCAGGCGGGCGCACAGCAGACCGTCGAGCGAGGCGATGATGGCGAGGCTCGCCGCCCCCGTCAGCAGCAACGGCAATACTTGCGCGATCTGCGGGCTCATGAAGATGTCTTTGAATTCCGCCAGAAAATGCGGCGTCGGCAGCGCGACCCGGATTTCGCCGACAAGCTGACCAAGGTGCCCGCCCCAGCCGAGGAGCACGAAGAGGGAGTACAGCGCGCTGCCGGTGATCAATCCCAGCAAGGCCGGCGGGATCGCCTTGGTGATGCGCGCGCCCAGCAGCTGCGCGAGCTCGAGGCTCGCGGGGATGCCGGTCAGCGGGACCGGCGTCTTGAACCCGAACATGCTGTCGAGCTGGGAGCAGAAGATCAGGATCGCGGCCGCATTCTGGAAACCGGCGATGACCGGCGCCGGAATATATTTCATCAGGGTGCCCAGGCGCAGAAGGCCGAACAGCGCCTGGAAACAGCCCACGAGGAATATCAGCAGGAAGGCAAGAGCGAGCAGCATTTCGGGGCTCGCCGTCTGAAGGGCGGGCACGCTGGAGCGAACCAGGCTGTGCAGCACGAACGAACCGACGAGGAAAGTCACGACGCTGCGCGGGGAATAAATCATCGTCGTATTCGCGCCGAGCACAACGGCGACGAGGCAGCCCAGCACCGGCGCATAAAGGCCGGCGAGAATCGCGGTCGAGATGAAACTTTCGCCGAGCGGGGCCAGCGCAAGCAGTCCGTAACCCATGCTGACCGGGATGGTCACCACTGCGGCGGTGATCCCACCCAGGATGTCGCCGCGCAGGTTACGCAGCCAAGGGGCTT
>VBDM01000065.1 GCA_005881355.1 Betaproteobacteria bacterium | reverse complement strand
GGCGCGCCGGTCGACTGGTTTGCGATCGACCCGATGATCGGGCGCTCGAACGGCATAGGCGTATCGCGCAAACCGCGTCACCCGAATGCCGCCTTGCTGTTTTATGAATATGCGATCGGCGATGCGCAGCCGCTGATGCTGAAGATGAATTATCTGTCGCCGGTGAAGAAACTGGCGTCGCCCTTGCGGGGCGCCAGGATCCTGTTCGTCGACCCGGCGGCGGAAGGCGCGCAGGTCGAGCGCTGCGACAACGCGTACGACGCGCTGATCAAGACGAAAAAGTAATCTTCCTGCGGTTTGTCATCATCGCAGGCAGCCGGCGAATGGCTGGTCCTGCTCGATTCGCGACTTGGCGGAAGGCGACCCAAACCGGTCATTCGCGCCGCCCGCCCCGGGCATCAGCTGCCTGCCGGAGCGCCGACTTCGACAGGCTGCTGGCAAGAGCGTATAAAACGTGGCACGGGCACAACGGCCGCCGGTAGGGTTTCCCGGGGGCTTTTTTTTGGCCAGCCCGTCGGCGCGACGGTTCACGGCCTGTTGAAGCGCAACTTCCAGGTCATGCACGGTGACTCGCCCGAGAAGAATGCAGCGAAAAACGCAGCGTTTCCGCGAGCGTGCGCGTGCATTGTCGGGTGAGGGCGGGCCATAAAACAACAAGTTATTATGATGCGTTCAACTCTTAATCCGTATTGATATGATCATTTCCACTTACCAGGTTCGCGGCAGCGTTGCGCTCTTGACCGCCGTTGCGGCGACGGTTCTTTCCGCCCCGGCGTTTGCCGCCTGGGAACCCATCAAGACGGTGGAATTCATCGTTCCAGCCGGCACGGGTGGCGGCGCTGATCAAATGGCGCGCTTCATCCAGGGGACGGTCGCGAAGTACAAACTGATGAAGCATGCGATGGTGGTGATCAACAAGGGCGGCGGGGCGGGCGCAGAGGGTTTCCTTGACGTCAAGGATACAAAAGGTGACCCGCACAAGTTGATCATCACCCTCTCGAACCTGTTCACGACCCCGCTCTCGACCAACACGCCGTTCAACTGGCGCGACCTGACCCCGGTACAGATGATGGCGCTCGACGAGTTCGTTCTCTGGGTGAACGCTGAAGCGCCGTACAAGACCCCGAAGGAATACATCGAAGCGGTGAAAAAGGCGGGACCGGGCAAGTTCAAAATGGGGGGCACGGGATCGAAGCAGGAGGATCAGATAATCACGGTTTTAATCGAGAAGCTGACCGGTGCGAAGTTCACCTACATCTCCTACCGAGGCGGCGGCGATGTGGCGGTGCAACTGGCCGGCAAGCACGTCGATTCGACCGTCAACAACCCGATCGAGGCGGTGGCACTATGGCGCGCTGGAACGCTGCGGCCGCTGTGCGTGTTCGACAGCAAGCGCATGCCCTACAAGGCCAAGATCACCAAGACGATGTCGTGGTATGACATTCCCACGTGCAGGGGTACCGGGCTCAGCGTCGAGTATCTGATGCTGCGAGGCATTTTCATGCCCGGCGAAGTTACCCAGGATCAGGTGAACTTCTATATCGACCTGCTCAAGAAGGTACGGGCGGCTCCCGAATGGAAGACGTTCATGGAATTGGGCGCCTTTAACCAGACCGTCATGAGCGGCAAGGATTACGAAGCCTGGGTGGCGCGCGAGGAAGCCAGGCATTTCTTGCTCATGAAGGACGCCGGGTTCCTCGTCCATTGAACTTGTGCGCGCCCGGGGTTCTCCGCGTGTCGCCTTTTTTTTCGCCCGACTCCGCCCCGGCCCGATCCGACCGCAAGCGCGAAATCGTCGTCTGCGGCGACGCTCGCATCGAAGTGATTGCCGAGGGCGCGGGGCCCCTCGTGGTCCTCCTGCCTTCGCGCGGCCGCGACTCGGAGGATTACGACGAGGTCGCCGCCGGGATCGCGAAAGCCGGGTATCGCGTGCTGCGCCCGCAGCCGCGCGGCACGTGCCGCAGCACCGGGCCGATGAAGCGCCTGACGCTGCACGACTACGCCCGCGACGTGGCGGCGGTGATCGGGCACGCGGGCGGCGGCCCCGCGGTCGTCGCCGGGCACGCCTTCGGCAACTGGGTCGCGCGCATGACCGCGGCCGATCATCCCCGGCTCGTTCGCGGCGTGGTCATTCTCGCGGCTGCCGCCAAGACCTATCCCAAGGCGCTCGCCGAAGCCGTCACGAGGAGCGCGGACGTCACGCTTCCGGATGCCGAGCGCCTGAAATACCTGCGCGCGACGTTCTTCGCGCCGGGCCACGACGCGAGCGTGTGGCTAAAAGGCTGGTATCCCGAGGTGAACGAAAGCCAGTTCGCGGCCGGCCTGGCCACGGAGCAGAGCGAATGGTGGTCGGCGGGAAACGCGCCGCTGCTCGACCTCCAGGCGGCGCTCGATCCCTTCAAGCCGCGCGGGACGACGAACGAGCTCAGGGACGAGCTCGGCGAGCGGGTCACGATCGCCGTGATCCCGGGTGCGAGCCACGCCCTCATCCCCGAGCAGCCGGCCGCGGTCGTCGAGGCGATCGTCGTTTGGATGCGGAAACTGACGCGGTAACCGGACAATCGAGGATCTGCGGGTCGGGACCTGGCGTCCGTTTCTTCATTGCGTATTTTCTGCTCGAAGAGTCTTGCGGATTTGCGCGAACGTGTCTTTGATCACCTTGTCCTCGTTGCTGAGAATATTGTCACGACCTTGTCCCGCCGCAAACAGAAAATCATGGGAGTCAAAGTCGAAGAAACGGATCGCGAATAACTTGAACCTGGGCCAGAGATCCCAAAAGCTCACGTAGTCGAGCCTCGCGACCAGCTTCGGCCTCTTTTCCCACTCCTCGGTGACGATTCCCGATCGCACCTTCACCACGGACTTCTGGAGATCGTCGACGCTGTAGCTCTTGTTGAAAACGAGCGATCGGTACAGGTCCTTATCGGCGGCGCCCAGGTATTCGAGCACGACGTCGCCCTTGATCGCGAAGTTGATGTTTTGCGGCAGTGCGCCTCCCGTATCCGCAAGCGTCCTCAGCGGATTGAGAGTCTGCGACACCACTCCCAGGACGATCCCGTCCTTGTCGAACAACGGCCCTCCGCTGTTTCCAGGCTGAATCTGCGCCGAAAACTGAATTTGCTTGGGGTCATCCTTCAGGCCGGTGGTCGAGCTGATGGACCCCTTCGTATATCTGGCACTGTTTCCAAGCAAGTTGCTGAGCGGAAAACCGACCGTGGAAACATCTTCGCCGATGCCGTAGCGTTTGTCGTTTCGGAAGCTGAGAGGCATGAGGGCCGGGACACTTCCCTTTCTGATTTTCAGGAGGGCCAGATCCTTTTCCTTGTCCTTGTTTACGATGTCGGCTTCGTACCTTATGCCGGAGATCCTTACCGTTGCGGTTTGCTCCTCTCCGACGACATGAGCGCATGTGAGAATGTGGCCGTCCGAAGAGATCACGAAGCCGGTGCCCTGCGAACCCACCCCGGGCTTGTCGGGGGCCAAGAGCGAGACTTTGAAACCCATGGTTTCAAACTCGCGGACGATCGTCGGCACGACGTTTCTGGGATCCCTGGGCGGAGGAATCAGGTAGAGATCCGTGGTGTAGCTCTGGATAGGGGTGTTGTTCTTGTTTTTTACCACCTCGGTACTCGATGCACAGCCTTGGAGCACGCCGATACCGATCAGGAGAACGACCACCGAACTCGCGGAATTTGTTTTCATGCGCCCTCTCCGTTCACTGTCAGCCGCAGGCGAACCGGTCAAGGGAGCCGGCGCACCTGCGTTTCCGATCGACACTTATTGTAAGCCGAGTAGCGGGCCCCGGTGACTTCGGATCCGGCCGGGCTGCGCGGCAGGGAGAACGGATGCGAAACCCCTGAATAGTGTTTTTATCGGCCCGGCGGTGACATTCCCTTGAACACCAGCTTCTGAAGCCCGCGGGTCGTCGCGGCGACGTAGATGTCGCCTTTCGAATCGGTCGCGATCTGGTGGCCGCCTCCCAGCATGCCCTTGCCCTGGATGGTCGTCACGATCTCGAGCGTCTTGCGGTTCACGACCACGATATCGTTGCCGCCCCCGACGTAGAGGAACTGCTGCTCCGGATCGGGGGAGAGCGCGAGGTTCCGCGCAAACGGCGCGCTGCCGCGGAGGAGCTACTTGACGAACCTGCCGTCCGTCGTGAACATCTGCACGCGCCTGTTTTCCCGGTCGGCCACGTACACCGTCCCGTCGTCGGCGACGCGTATCGCGTGCACGATGCTGAATTGATCGGGACCGGGGCCGTCGGGAACGGAGCTCAGGCTGGGTGGCGGACACTCGTCCTTGTCCACCGGCTTGCGGCCGAACGCGCCCCACATGCGCTTGAACTCGCCCGTGTCCGCATCGAACACGGCCACGCGATGATTGCCGTAGCCATCGGCGACAAACAATTCGTTGGTACTGGGAAGCACCCACACATCCGCCGGCTGGTGCAAGTTCTTCGTGTCGGCGTTGCCCTTGCTCTGCGTGCTGCGGCCGATCTGCATCACGAACCTGCCGTCCTGCGTGAATTTCAGCAGCTGGTCGTCCCCGACGGGCTTCAGCCCGGGGAGCTTTCTCCCGGCGCAATTGTTGCCGCCCAGCCAGACGTGGCCCTTGTAGTCGATATGGATGCCGTGCTCTCGTTCGGGCCATTCGTAGCCGCTCGCCGCTCCGCCCCACGCCTTGATGAAGTTGCCCGCAGTATCGAACACGACGATCGGCGGCGCGGCCATCGCTGCCTGATCGGCCGGCAGCGTGCGCGGACGGTGCAGCACCCAGACGTTGCCCTGCGCATCGATGGCGATGCTGGAGGCATCTCCCAGCTTCCACTTTGGCGGCACCTTCGGCCAGGAGGGATCCACCTGGAACGTCGGCACGGAAGCTTCCGCGGCCGCTGCTTGGCCTGCGAGCTGCTGCCCCGCGCCGGCGACGATGACCGCTCCCGCCAGAACGGCACCATCCAGAATCTTTCGCTTCATGTTTTCCTCCTCCGCTGGGGTCGATGGCGCACGCGCTATTGTATGCTTGCGTGCAACGCACGAAACGCGGAGGCAAGGATGTCGCAGGGCACCTGGACCGATCACTTTCCCGGCAATTTCATGTGGTCGAACGCGACGCTCGTATGCAAGGGCATGGCGCCCTACGGTGCGGTCGCGGTCGGGGAGATCGAGCAGGTCTGCGAGCGGCTGGCCGCGCGCGGTCCGGAAGACCCCGACGCGTGGTGGCAGGAGTGGTGCGCGATGGCCGAGCGGAACGAGAAGCTCGCCGACGCCGCCGCGGTCGATGGCCGCGACTTCACCGCCGGCGACCATTACCTGCGCGCGGGCAACTACTACTACACCGGCGAGCGCTTCGTTCCGCCGGGCGAGCGCAAGCTCGGCATCTACAAGAAGGCGCTGCGCTGCTATCAGGAGGGCTTGAAGCGGCGGCACAGGAACATCGAGTTCGTCGAGGTCCCCTACGAGGGCAAGGCGCTGCCGGCGTACTTCATGAAGGCCGACGTCAAGGGCCGCGCGCCGACCGTGGTGCTCTTCGACGGCATGGACAACTGCAAGGAGATGAGCGTGCTCTTCGCAGGCTTGGAGTTCGCGCGGCGCGGGATGAACACGCTCGCGATCGACGGGCCGGGGCAGGGCGAAACGCTGCGCCTGCGCAAGATCTACGCGCGCCACGACTACGAGGTGCCGGGCACGGCCGCCTACGAGTTCGTGGCGAAGCGCGCGGACGTCGATCCGGAAAAAGTCGTGATCATGGG
>VBDM01000064.1 GCA_005881355.1 Betaproteobacteria bacterium | reverse complement strand
TCGTTTGCCATACTGTCTTCGGTGCGACGCAATTCGGCAGGGGCGGCACCGCAGGGAGGGCGTTGAAGGTGGCGGCGTCGACAAACCGGTCGACGACGCCGTCGCAGGCCGTGTAGGCCGCGACATACGCGACGCTTCCGTTGTTGACGCCGTCGTCCAGCCCGTAGGCGACGCGCATTTGCACGACGTTGTCCGCGACGGGATTGACGACAGGAACGCCGCCGCCGGCCACGAGCGCGGAGCTCACGGTAAGGGAATTGTTGACGATGGCGTAGGTGTTATAAACGGGCAGGTCCGGTCCCGGCGGAAGCGGAGCGGCGGTGCCTGGAGCCACGGGGTCGTAGAGATTCCCCAAATTGAACACCCGCGTCACGTTGGAGCCGCCCACGCCGCCATAGAGGCCCGGCACGGGTGGCCCCCCCGGCTGGTTGAAGCGCGCGGCCGCGTTGTGTCCCGAAGCGAGCACATACCCGGTGCCTGCGTCTTGATGAAGTACTCTTCCGGCATTCGGTCCGGTAGTCGGCAGGGCCGTGATCTCCAGGAGGGAGCAGTTGTTGCCGCTGGCCGGTTGCAGCAGCACGAGCATGTCCCCCGGGCGATAAGCGTAGGTGTTCGAGACCTGCAGCGCGGCGGTCGCGCTGTTCCAGTTCGAGCTGAGCACGGTCGCGTCGGCGATGAGGGGTTGCGAGCCGTAAAAAACCGTCAATTGATCCGGGGTGCTGCCCGCCGTTCCGGTGCCGGGGCACATTCCCCCCGGCGCCGTGCTGCCCGCCGCGCAGATCAGCACCGGCGCGAGCAGCATATTGAAATTTGGCGTCGTGCGCGTGGAGTCGTAGGCGAGGATGGTGCAGCCCGCGAGCGGCGCGTCGTTGAACCCCATGCCGCCGTTTCGCAGGTCGCGTTCCATGACGTAAAGCGCGATCGCGCCGTTTTGCTGCGCGTCGCCCCCGCTGGTGGTCGTGCGCTTGATGCCTTCGGAAACCTCGAACACCTGGAAGATGATGATCATGCCGAGAAGCCCTATCAGCATGGCGACCATCAGCTCGACCATGCTGAAGCCGCGCGGGGCAGGATTCCGGAGTGGGTGGCGCATGGCTCGGCCCTAGAGGAAGATCGAGGCGATGACGGTGTGATTGTGCGGGGGCAGGCCCTGCGAGGCCTCCTCCGGCATCTGCCAGAAGATCTGGATCATGATCGTCGCCCCGGACGCCGTCGGGGCCGGTGTCCCGGGGGCCGGCACGGTCACCTTCGGCAGCACGGTGGCGGCGCCGGGCAATTTGATGACGCGTCCTACCCAGCCGTTCGGGGGCGAGATCGACCCTAAGCGCGCCGGAACCGTTCCCGATCCCGGATAGTTGTACAGGGCGATGTTGCCCTGGTCGGCCCACATCTGCGCGATCAGCTCGTTGGTGAGAAGAGCGGCCTCGCTGCGCATCTTCGAATCGGTGACGTTCTTGATCGCGATGCTCTGCATCCCCACGACGGCGAGGATGCCGATCGAGAAAATGAGGATCGCGATCAGCGCCTCGATCAACATGACGCCGCGTTCGCGGCCTCCGGGCTGGAGTGGCTTGCGCATTTTCATGCCTTCGTTCATGGACAGGCGCGCGGATCGGGCGCGACGATGCCCGGGGTGGGATCGCACATGCGCACGCTGCCGCCGCCGGTGACCACGACGCGCAGGCAGCGCATCGGCCCGCCGTCGGCCTGGCATGTCCCGGTGGTGCTGCCCACGTCGACCCGCGTCAGAACGGCGGAGCCGTCGGAGTTCGCGACCACGCTCCCCAGAGGCGAGAAAGTCACCGCGATCGCCGGCGGCGGCCCGGCCGGTGTGGGCGTGACGATCGCGTTGCTCGTCCCCTCCTGGGGAGACCGGCTCTGGATCACGTTTTTGGCGGTCACGGGATCGGCAAGGAGGGTCGAGTCGCACGGCGCCACGGTGGCCTCGCAGATCGTCCAGCCCGAGGTCGGCGGCTCGAGCACCATCCGTACGGTCAAATTGCGCCTGATCGCTTCCGCGCGCGCAACCTGCATCCCGTTCACGATGGCCTCGGTCGCGGCACGGATCTGCTGGGCCTGGAGCCACTCGGCGAGGCTCGGCGCGCCGAGCGAAAGGAGAACGCCGAGGACGGCGAGCGTGACCAGGACCTCGACGAGAGTGAACCCGCGCTGCCGAGTGCGCGTTCTCAGCATGCGCCGCCCTTCTTGGTGGCCCAGCAATTAGCGCCGGGCAGGGTCCAGCCGGCGGGCACGGAGACCGTCCTGCGCACATTGGCTTGATCGATCGTCATGGTCAGGCCTTCGAGGTCGGTGCCGGCGAAGCCGTCGGCCTGGACGAGATATGTCGTCGCAGTAAGGTTGGCGGGGGGACAGCTGATCGTGAAGTACTTCAGAGTTCCAGGGGGAGTCCCCGGCGGCAATGGCGCGACGGTCCCGGGGGCGCAGGCGCCGACGTAGCTGCGGTTGTCCTGGAAGTACAGTTCCATCTTGGTGCGCATGGCGAGCAGGTTGGAGTGTGCTTCGGTGAGCTTGCCGCGGACGATGTAGCTCGTATAGGAGGGAACGGCGATCCCCGCCAGGATCGCAATGATTGCGACCGTGACCATCAGTTCGATCAAGGTGAAACCCGATTGGCGTCGCATAGAGACTCCTTCTTTGCAGTTGAATGATAGAGAACTCGGGCGGTCCGCCGCAAAAACCCCCGACGAGTGGCCGAAATCGCGGTATGGACGGCGTCCGCACGCGGATTCTAGCGGAACTAGTTCACGCTCCCGGTCGATGATTCCTCGAGGGCCCGATCGCGCCATGCGCGAATCCGAGTCCGAATTAGACAGGGTCCAAGTCCTCGGCTAGAATGATTTCATGAGAAAGCCCCGGCACCGGAATCGGGAAAACATCGCGCAGCTGCTGCGCCGGCACGGCATCACGCCGACCCACCAGCGCATGGAGATCGCGCACGTGCTGTTCGCGCGGCGCGAGCACCTCTCGGCCGATCAGATCCTGTCGCTCGTAAATTCCCGCTACGCCGAGACTTCCAAAGCCACCGTATACAACACGCTCAAGCTTTTTCTGGAAAAGAAGCTGATCCGCGAGCTGGTCGTCGATCCGGCCAGGATCGTCTACGATCCGAACACGGAGCCGCATCACCACCTCTACGACGTCGTGACCGGACGGCTCACCGATGTTCCCGCGGACAACATCCGCGTGGTCGGCTTGCCGCCCCTGCCGCCGGGAACCGTCGCCGACGGCGTGGATATCATCATCCGCACGCGCCCGCACTCCTGAAGCCGCGAGCTGCTTTCGCGTTCTTGGCGGGGGATGCCGCTGATATAATGCGCGCTCACTCTGGTGCGCGGGACGCAGGCTGGCGTAGCTCAGCTGGTAGAGCAACTGATTCGTAATCAGTAGGTCGGTGGTTCGAGTCCACTCGCCAGCACCACGGAAGAAGAACAACTCCCGAGATCCGCGGCGTTTTGGGCGGTCGAGCAGGTTTCCAGTCGTTTGGGGGATAGGTGAAACTTTTAGGGGGCGGGAAGTCCGATCATCCCATGGCCGACGCAAGGGAGGCCCGGAAGATTCTCGATGCCATTCCCGGCGCCGACCCTTTCAAAGCGCTCGAAGACCTGGACCACTGGCTCGAATCCGTGCGCACCTGGGAGGGCTTCAGGCCCGAGCACCGCGCGCAGCTCGCGCAGTTGGTGGACGAAGCGGCGCAGGCTCACCTGCGCAGGCTTCAGCGCGATTACCTCTCCTCGCCGCGCCTGTCCAGGTTCCACGAATACCGGCTGTGGGCCGCGATTCGCGAGTGGTACCGGCGGTCGGCGATCGTGTTCGCGACCTGCATAGATGCTTACGTGACCCGCCAGAGGGGCTGGGAGGATCTGAAACACGGCATGCCGGTGCTGACGGTGCGGGCGCTGCACGCGCTCGCCGCGCAAATGAAATGGCAGTACATTCGCTACGCTCCGTCCGATAATTTCCTGTGGGGACTGGTCGCCAGAATCTACGCATTCGCCGAAAACCGCGAGTACGCGCGGACCAAGGTGGTAGCCTATCCGAGCATCCAGGAGGAGACTTCGCCCGAGCAGGAGTTTCTCAAAGCGGTGATGATGGCCGCCTCCTCCCCGGCCAGTCTGCTGCCGGCGGAAATCGAGCTGGCCGAGCGCCTGATCGCGCATTTTGCCGGCTCGTTCAAGCTCGCTCTGGAATACCAGCCCGACGTCGCGTACTGGATCGACCTCGCGGCGAGCCAGCCGCCGCTGCGCCTTGCACGCCCGCCGCAGCGTGCGCCGACTCTGCGGTTTTTTGCCGCAAGCGAGGTACTGAAGGGGCTCAGGCAGTTGATCCAGACCGTGAAATCCACGCACGCCGTGCCCCCCCAGCTCGGCCTGGGCGGCAACTGTGAACCCGAAATCGCGCTCCGCGTCCTCGGTCACCTTGCGCTCTACTGGTCGCCCAAGCCGCCGGAGAGGAAAGCGGCGCGCCACAGGGTCAAGTCGCGGCTCGCCGCCGCCCATGGGTTCGACGGAGTGCTTGCCGCGCTCGCGACTTCGGGCGAGGTTCAGTTCGACGAAAACAGAGTCGAGAGCTGGATCGTGGAGAACGTCAGCGCCGGCGGCTTCGGGGCGAGCGTCCCGCAGATCAAGGGCGAATGGCTGAAGATCGGCTCCCTCGTGGGCCTGCAGCCCGAAGGCGGCACCAACTGGGTCCTCGGCGTGGTCCGCCGTTTCCACCGGGAGTCCCTGCAGCAGGGAACCGTCGGCATCCAGACGCTCGCGCGGGCCGCCCAGGCCGTCATGGTGAAGCTGCAAAACGGGCAGGGGGAAACCGGGCAGAACGCGGAAACGGCGATCCTGCTCAACCCGGACGACACCGCTCCCGAGGCGCAGCTGCTGCTGCGCGACGGCGTTTTCGTCGCCGGCCAGAACCTCGAGCTCGAGCGGGACGGAAAGCGCTACCTGCTGCTGTCCGCGGGGGTAGTGGAGCGCGGCGAGGACTACGAGCTCGTGCGCTTCCGCCGGATGATCCGCGACAGCGGCGAGTAGAGGGTATTCCTTCAGGCTTCCGGGGCGAGCACTTTCCCGAGCCAGGCGCCGATGCGGCATGCCGTACTCGCGCCACTCGACCGGGTAGCCGAGCGATTGCAGAAGCTTGCGGGAGTGCTCCGCCCGCGCGAGCGGCACGACGGGATCGTAGGTGCCGTGCGCCATGAATATCGGAGCGTCGCGGTTGGCTGCGCTCGCCTCGGCGGAGAGCTTCTCCGCGATCGGCACGTACGTCGACAAGGCCATGATCCCGGCGATGCGCTCGGGATGGCGCAGCCCGGTCTGCAGCGCGATCGCGCCGCCCTGCGAGAATCCCGCGAGCACGAGCCGCCCCGCCCTCGTCCCGCGCTTCTTTTCCCTGCCGATCAGGGTTTCGACCAGGGCCTGCGATGCGCGCACGCCGCGCTCGTCCTCGCGCCGGTTCGCGCCGTCCGCGACGTCGTACCACGCGCGCATTCGCATGCCGCCGTTGATGGTAACCGGTTGCACCGGTGCGTGCGGAAAGACGAAGCGGATCGCCTCTTTGGACAAGGCGAGCTCGCGCACGATCGGCGCGAAGTCGTTGCCGTCGGCTCCCAGCCCGTGCAGCCAGATGATGCTCGCCGCGGGGGCCTTTCCGGTTTCGATTTCGATCGCGTCGAGCACTTCGGGCATGGGTGCTCAGGAAGTGGATTTGGGACGGATCGCGGACTTCGGGCGGAACGCCTTGACGATCTCCTCGCGGGTCTCGATGTAGGGGCCGCCGATGAGGTCGATGCAGTAGGGCACGGCGGCGAAGATGCCCGCGACGATCTGCCTGCCGTCCTTGTCCTTCAGGCCCTCGAGCGTCTCGCGGATCGATTTCGGCTGGCCGGGCAGGTTGATGATGAGCGATTGCTTGCGCACGACCGCGACCTGGCGCGACAGGATCGCGGTGGGCACGAACTCGAGACTGATTCTGCGCATCTGCTCGCCGAATCCCGGCATGAGCTTGTCGGCGATCGCGAGCGTCGCCTCGGGCGTCACGTCGCGCGGCGCAGGTCCCGTGCCGCCGGTCGTCAGCACCAGGTGGCAGCCGACGCGGTCGGCGAGTTCGACGAGCGTCGATTCGATCAGCGGCCGCTCGTCGGGAATGAGCCGCGTCTCCGTGCGCCACGGGCTCGCCAGCGTCCGCGCGAACCATTCCTTCAGCGCCGGAATGCCTTCATCCCTGTAGACGCCGCTCGAGGCGCGGTCGCTGATCGACACGAGCCCGATGAGCAATTCGTCGCTTCGTCCCGCCATGCGTGCAAGTATAATTGGCGCCGCTGGTGCAAGATAGTGCAGAGGGGGCGCGAACGATGTTGCGTTGCCTTGTCGGCGTATTGACGTTCTTCACAGCGTGCGGCGCCGCGCTTTCCCAGGGCGGATCGGCTGCGCCGCAGGCGATCGGCGGCGTCTCCGCCTTGCTCGAGAGCGTCCCGTCCGACCCGGCGAAGCTCGCCGAGCTGCAGGCAAGATACCGGGCGAAGCCTCCCAGGGGAGGGAACGGTTTCAGCCTCGCGCGCTTCCACTACGAACGCGCGCAGGCCGCGGGCGAGCTGGGCGACTCGAGGGGCGAAATCGAGGGGCTGCGCAAGGCGGCGGCGCTCGTCAGGGGCACAGGAGGCGAGGAAGAGGCCCAATACCTGCAGGAGCTCGCATCGGCGCTTGCCCGCGGCGGAAACTTCTTCGAGGCGCTCGCGATTTGCGAGCGCGCCTTCCCGATCGCCAATCTCGGCCGGCTGGTCACGCTCGGTTCCGCGGCTGCGGCGTACTACGCGGCGATCGGAAACGCGGACCGCGCGCACGCCGCGATCGCCCGCGCGGAAGACGGCTATGCGCGCGTGCGGCAGTTGCGCTCGCCCATCGCGAGATCGATGTCGGGCTTTTTCATGGGGGTGATTCATCTCGGCCGCGGGGTGATCCTGCTCGCCGACGGCCGCAGGGGCGAGGCCGAGGCGTTACTACGCCGATCGGTGCAGGAGCTCGGCGAGGAGCGCACGCGCGCGAGAGCGCGCGCGTCATCGGGACAGATACCCTCGTCGCAATCCCCCGAGTCGCATGTCCAGATGGCGGACTACTGGCACGACGCCGCGGAGCTGCGGCTCGCGGACCTGCTGACCGGGCTCGAGCGGCTCGACGAGGCCGAAGCGGTCTTGCGCGGACCGCTCTCGCGGCTGTCGGCGCGTTTCGGTGCCCGTCACTTCAATACCGCGCAGGCCTTGGACTCCTACGCTGGCCTCCTTTACATGCAGGCTCGTTTCCGCGATGCGGAGGAGCTCGGCCGCGCGGTGGTCGAGATCTACGGCAAAGCCCGCGTGCTTCCCGAAGCGATGCCGCTCGCGCGCTCACGCCGCGAATGGGCGCGCTCGCTTGTGGCGCAGCAGCGCTGGGACGAGGCGCTCGCGGTGTTCGAAGCGATGCGAACCGGCCTCGCGGTGGATTCGAGAAGCGTCGGGAGCTTCGGGGCCGGAGACATCGACTGGGCCACGGTGTTGATCGCGACGGGCAAGCCCGGCAAGGCGGCGGCGATGCTGCGCTCGCTGATCGCACGCGGCGGCGGCCCGTCGGGGAGCGACACCCTCCAGACGGGAATGCTGAGGGGCATGCTGGGCATAGCTCTTTCCCGGACCGGCAGGCGCAGCGAAGCGCTGCACGAGCTCGAGGCGGCCCTGCCGGCCTTTGCCGGCGGGGAATCCGGAATCGAGGAGCGCGCGCGCGTGCGCGAGCGGCGCATCGCCCGGATCGTCGATACTTACATCAAGCTGCAGTCTGGGGCCCGCGGCCGCAAGACCGGGGATAGCGCCGGCGCGCTGAAAGCGGGCGGCGAGGCGCCTCAGCTCGCGTCGTCCGTCGATTCGGCTTCCGCGACGATTTCCCGCAGCACCCTGAATAGCTCGCGATAGGCGCGCGGCGGCTTGCCCGCATTGCGCTCCTCGCGGGTGTTGCGCACCAGAGCCCGCAGGCGCTGGGTGTCGATCCCCGGATGGGCATCGGCGAGCGCGCCCAGCGCGCCGTCGTCCTCGATCAGTCTCTCGCGCCAGCGCTCGATGCGGTGAAGGCGCGCGGTCTCCCCGGCCGAGACTCCGTCCCACGTCTTGAGCTTCTCGCGGATCGCCTCCGGATCTACCGAGCGCATCAGGCGGCCGATATACTGAAGCTGGCGCCGCCGCGCCTCGTGCCGCGTGATGCGCCGCGCCTGCTCCACTGCGTCGCGCAAGCCCTCGGGCAGCGCGACCGCCGCGAGCTGCTCCGAGTTGAGTTCCACCAGGCGCTCGCCGAGAGCCTGCAACTCGTGCATGGCGCGCTTGCGCTGGGTCTTGCTCGGTTTCTCCTCGTCCTGCACGTCCGGGGCGGCGCGATCTTGAACTGATATCATAACGCCTTTCCGGCGGCACCCCGCATGGCGCGAGCGCGCTTTTCCCACAGTTTCGACGCGTTGAAGGCGATCGCTTCCGACGCCTTGGCGCACGCCCGAAAAAAAGGCGCGAGCGCATGTGAAGCCGAGACTTCCGACGGCTACGGCCAGACGGTCACGGTGCGCAAGGGCGAAGTCGAAACCATCGAGTACAACCGCGACAAGAGCCTCTCGGTCACCGTCTATATCGGCAAGCAGAAAGGGTACGCGAGCACCGCCGATCTCGCGCCGCGCGCGATCCGGGATACGGTGGAGGCGGCCCTCGCCATCGCGCGCTTCACCGCGAGCGACGACTGCGCCGGACTCCCCGACCCGGAGGAACTGGCGCGCGAGCCGAAGGAGCTCGAGCTCTTTCATCCCTGGGAGCTTCCCGTCGAGCGCGCCATCGAGATCGCAAAATCCTGCGAGGCGGCCGCGTTCGCCCTGGACAAGCGGGTTGTGAACTCCGAAGGCGCCAGCGTTTCATCACAGCAATGGCACTTCGCGCTCTCGAACAGCCACGGTTTTATCGAAGGCTTTCCGACCTCGCGTCATTATCTCTCGTGCGCCGTGATCGCCGCCGAAGACGGCCTCATGCAGCGCGACGACTGGTACGCGTCGCAGCGCTCGCCGCGCGATCTCCCCGAGCCGGAAGCGGTCGGCGAATATGCCGGAAGGCGGGCGCTCGCGCGGCTCGCGAGCCGCAAAATTCAAACGGTCCAGGTGCCTGTGCTTTTCGAGGCGCCGGTCGCCAATGGCCTGCTCGCGAACTTCGTCTCGGCGGTGAGCGGGGGGAGCCTCTATCGCAAGGCTTCGTTCCTGCTCGACAGCCTGGGGAAAGAGGTGTTCTCGCCGATCGTCACCATCGTCGAGCGAGGGCGTCGCGACTCGCGACCGCGACGTGGTGAAGGACGGCGTGCTGCGCGGCTACTTTCTCGGCAGCTACTCCGCGCGCAAGCTCGGGATGAAGACGACCGGCAGCGCGGGCGGCAATCACAACCTGATCCTCGAAGGCGGCGAGCTCGACCTTCCCGCGCTCATCGGGAAGATGGGCCGCGGCCTGCTGGTGACCGAGTTGATGGGCCACGGGATCAACCCCGTGACAGGGGACTACTCGCGCGGCGCGGCGGGCTACTGGGTGGAAGGCGGCGAGATCCGCCATCCCGTCGAGGAAATCACGATCGCCGGAAACCTCCGCGACATGTTCCGCTCGATCGTGGCGATCGGAAGCGACATGCTCACGCGGGGCTCGCGCACCTGCGGCTCGGTCCTCATCGAGGAAATGACCATTGCCGGAAACTGAACTCTGCGCTTCGGAACCGGAGTTATAATCGGCCGGGATTTCCCACCTCGAGAAGGGTACCCCCATGAAAAGACGCGAATTCATCAAGAGCGCCGGGCTGGGCGCTGCCGCGGGCGCCGCAATGCTTACCGTGGCCCAGGCCAAGGCACAGCAGACTTCCGGTCTGCCGAATCTCCAGTGGCGCCTCGCGGCGAGCTGGCCGAAGAGCCTGGACACGCTGTTCGGCGGCGCCGATCTCGTGGCGAAGCGCGTCGGCGAGATCACCGACGGCAAGTTCCAGATCCGCGCCTTTGCGGCGGGCGAGATCGTGCCCGCGCTGCAGGTGCTCGACGCCGTGCAGGCCGGGACCGTGGAACTCGGCCACACCGCGACCTATTACTACTTCGGCAAGGACCCCACGTTCTCGCTCGGGACCGCGGTCTGCTTCGGCATGAACGCGCGTCAGAACAACGCGTGGTGGTATACGGGCGGCGGAGCCGAGGCCATGGCGCCTCTGTTCAAGGATTACGGCTGCATCGCGCTGCTCGCCGGAAACACGGGCTGCCAGATGGGCGGCTGGTTCCGCAAGGAGATCAGATCGGTCGCCGACCTGAAGGGCCTGAAGATGAGGATCGGCGGCATGGCGGGCCTGGTGCTCGCCAAGCTGGGCGTCGTGCCGCAATTGATCGGCGCTCCGGACATCTATCCCGCGCTGGAGAAAGGCACGATCGATGCGGCCGAATGGGTCGGCCCCTACGACGACGAGAAGCTCGGCTTCAACAAGGTCGCGCAGTACTACTACTACCCGGGCTTCTGGGAAGGCGGCCCGATGCTGATGACGCTCGTCAACGAAAAGAAGTGGAACGAGCTGCCCAAGCCCTACCAGGCCGCGCTCACGGCGGCGTGCGGAGAGGTCAACGCGTGGATGCCGGCGAAATACGACGACCTGAATCCGAAGGCTCTGCGCCGGCTGGTCGCGAGCGGCGCCAAGCTTCGGCCTTTCCCGAGGTCGGTGATGGAGGCCGCCGAGAGGGCTTCCTACGAGCTCTACGACGAGCTCAAGGCGAGGAGCAAGCACTGGGCGACCGTCTATCCCCAGTGGAAAAAATTCCGCGACGAGCAGTTCCTGTGGTTTCGCGTCGCCGAGTCGACCTACGACAACTACGCTTTTACCTCGAAGCTGGGTGCGGGCAAATCGTAGTTCCGGCTTTAATGCAAACCCCGCCTCGGCGGGGTTTGTTTTTTGCGCCCCCGCCGGTTATTTCTTGAAGAGTTTCTCGAGGTCGTCCGCTTCTCGGCTTTGGGGTGCCTTCCCGTCCCCGTCCGGACCGGACTTCGCGCCGCCCGCCGTACCGAAATCGGGCGGCGTCTGGTCTTGAGTATCCTCGCTCTCAGAGGGAACGAAGCTCTCGATCTTGGACGGATCGCTGCCGCTCTTCGCGAGGTTCCCGGTGACCAACCCGGGAAAGCCGATGACGATGGCGACCATGACCACCTGGATCACGACGAAGGGCACCGCGCCCCAATAGATCTGACCGGTGGTGACCGGAGGCGTCGGCTTGCCAGTCAGCTTGTCGAGGTACTCCTTGCCGGGCGCCACGCTGCGCAGGTAGAACAGCGCGAAACCGAACGGAGGATGCATGAAGGAAGTCTGCATGTTGACGCCGAGCAGCACCCCGAACCAGATCAAATCGATGCCGAGCTTGTCCGCGACCGGTCCGAGCAGCGGCACGATGATGAACGCCAGCTCGAAGAAATCGAGAAAGAACGCCAGCAGGAATGTCAGCACGTTGACGACGATGAGGAATCCGATCTGCCCGCCGGGCAGGCTCGTCAGCAGGTGCTCGACCCACAGATCGCCGTTCACGCCGCGAAAGGTGAGGCTGAACACCGTCGAACCGACCAGGATGAACACCACGAACGAAGTGAGCTTCGCCGTCGAATTCATCGCCTGCCTGAGCAGCGACCACGTCAGGCGCCGGTTGATCATCGCGAGCACCAGCGCGCCGGTGGCGCCCATGGCGCCGCCTTCCGTCGGCGTCGCCACGCCGAGGAAAATGGTGCCGAGGACGAGGAAGATCAGAGCGAGCGGCGGGATCAGCACCAGGAGCACGCGCGCGAGCAATTTTACGCCGCGCAGCGTGCGCGCCTCCGGCGGCAGCGCCGGCGCGGCCTTCGGATAGATCATCGTGACCCCGAAGACATAGATCGCGTACAGCACGGTGAGAACGAGGCCGGGAAAGATCGCCCCGGCGTACATGTCGCCCACCGATCGCCCGAGCTGGTCCGCGAGCACGATGAGGACGAGCGACGGCGGAATGATCTGCGCCAGCGTCCCGGAGGCGGCGATGACGCCGCTCGCCAGGCGCCGGTCGTAGCCGTAGCGCAGCATGATCGGCAGCGAAATGAGGCCCATCGAGATCACCGAGGCCGCCACCACTCCGGTCGTCGCGGCAAGCAGTGCGCCGACGAAAATCACGGCGTAGGCCAGCCCCCCTCGGATCGGACCGAAGAGCTGTCCGATGGTGTCGAGCAGATCCTCGGCCATGCCGCTCCTCTCGAGGATGAGCCCCATGAAGGTGAAGAACGGCACGGCGAGCAGCGTGTCGTTCGACATGATGCCGAAAATGCGCTCCGGCAGCGCGCCAAAAAGGGCCGGCGTGAGCAGCCCCAGCTCGATGCCGAGGAAGCCGAAGGACAGGCCGATCGCCGCCAGCGCGAACGAAACCGGGTAGCCGAACAACAGGAACACGACCAGCGCGGCGAACATGAGCGGCGCCATGTTGGCGATCAGGAACTGCGTCATTTGGCGGCTTCGTCGCGCGCGATGGCCAGTTCCAGCGGGACCTCGTGCTTTTCCAGCGGATCCGGAATCAGGTTCTTCAGAAAGGCGATGCGCTTGATCAGCTCGGAGAGCCCCTGCAGCGACAGCAGGAAGAAACCGACCGGAACCAGTAGCCGCGCCGGCCAGCGGATCAGGCCGCCCGCGCTGCCGGAGATCTCGTTGCTGTTCCAGGCGTTCATGAATATCGGCCAGGAAAGCCAGGTGATAAAGGCTGCCATCGGCAGCAGGAAGAAGAGCGTGCCGACGATGTCGATCCACATCTGCGCGCGGCGCGACAGGTGGCCCGCGATCACGTCGATCCGGATATGCTCGTTGTGCCGCAGCGTGTATCCGGAGCAAAGCAGGAATACCGCGGCGAACAGATACCACTGCAGCTCGAGCCATGCGTTCGAGGCGATGGAAAGCGCGTAACGGGAAATGGCGTTGCCGGCGCTCACCAACACCATGACGAGCACGAGCCAGTACACGAGCCGCCCGATGCGCTCGTTCACCGCGTCGATGAGGCGTGAAACGGACAGCAGGAAATTCATGGCCCCTCCCCGATCCCGATCAGAACATTCCCGCGCGCTCTTGCCTGCTTTTAGCGCGATCGCGGCTTCGAAAAGCAGCGCTCGAGTCAGTGCGCCGGCTGGAGCGCGAGGTAGACGAGGAGCGCTACGAGCAGCGCGCCCGCCACCCACCAGGCCGGATGGATACGGCGCCCGGAAGACGCGGGTGCCGCCTCGGCGGGCCTGGCCGCGGGTCCGGCGAGCTTCTCGTTGAACGCTGCGAAGAAGTCGTCCGCCATTTTCCTCGCGACCCCGTCGATCAGCCGCGAGCCGACCTGCGCGAGCTTGCCGCCGACGCTCGCTCTCGCGGAATAGCTCAGCCGGGTTCCCGCGCCTTCGGTCCTGAGCGACACCTGCGCGCCGCCCTTGCCGAAGCCCGCCGCCCCGCCCGATCCCTCGAAGGAGAGCGAGTAGGAGTTCGGCGGTTTGAGATCCGAGAGGACGAGCCTGCCGTTGAATTTCGCCTTGACCGGGCCCACCGCCGCGACCATGACGACGCGATACTCCGTATCGGACACCCTCTCGATCGACTCGCAGCCGGCGATGCAGGCCTTGAGCACCTCGGGGTCGTTCAGCCCGCGCCAGACTTCCGCCTGCGGCAGGGGGATCAGTTGTTCGCCGGTCATTTCCATGAAGGGTTCCGTTCCTGTATGCGGTACATGGTGTATCGAACGCAGGGCTATTCTAACGCGGCGCCTCGGGTAAAATAACCGCTGCGCTCCAACGGGTGAGCTCCCGGAAGGATTTGTAAATACCCATGCGATTCAATCCCAAGGCAACGGCCCTTGTCGCCGTCGCGCTGCTCGGGCTCGGGGCGACGGGTGCAAACGCTCAAAGCTGGCCTGCAAGGCCGGTGCGCATCATCGTGCCGTTTGCCCCGGGCGGGACCGCGGATACGCTGGGGCGGCTCGTGGGGCAGCGGCTCTCCGACAGCTTCAAGGAGAATTTCGTCGTCGAGAACCGCGCCGGGGCCGGCGGCGTGATCGGCTCGGAGCTCGTGGCGAAGGCCGCCCCCGACGGATACACGCTGGTCGTGTCGGGGGTCGCGACGCACTGCATCGCGCCGGCGCTGTCCAAGGATTTTCCGTTCGATCCGCTGCGCGACTTCACGCACATCGCGCTCTTCGGCGGCCCGCCCGGCGTGCTCGTGATCCATCCCTCGCTTCCCGTGAAGGACCTCAAGCAGTTCATCGCGTACGCGAAGGCGGAAGGCGGAAAGCTCGCCTACGGCTCTCCCGGCAACGGCACGCAGGGACACCTCATCGCCGAGCAGCTGAAGCAGGTCGCGGGGATCGAAATGACCCATGTGCCGTACAAAGGCGCCGCGCTTGCCGTGGCCGATCTGATCGCGGGCCACGTGCCGGTGACCTCCACCACGCTCACTACCGCCGCGACGCAGATCAAGGCGGGCAGGGCGCGCGCGCTCGCGGTGAGCTCGGCGAAGCGCGTGCAGGATTTCCCCGACGTTCCCACTTTCAGCGAGCTGGGCCATCCGGAGCTCTCCGCCTCGATCTGGTTTTCCCTCTCGGGTCCAGCGGGAATGCCGCCCGAGGTCGTCAATCGCCTGAACGCCGAAGTGCGGCGCGTCCTGCAGCTCCCGGACGTTCGCGAGCGGCTCCGGCCCGAAGGCATCGAGCCGGGCGATCTCGACCCGCAGCAGTTTACCGCGTACATGGCCGCGGAAGTGAAGCGCTGGGCACCCGTCGTGCGCGCCTCCGGCGCGAAAGCCGACTGAGAAATATCGATCATGCTGACAACGGAACAGAACGAGCAGTTGACACGCACCGGTCGCGGCACGCTCATGGGCGATCTCTTCCGGCGCTACTGGATCCCGGCTTTGCACGGCTGGGAGATCGCGGAACCCGACTCGCCGCCCGTGCGAGTCCAGGTCCTGGGGGAAGAGCTCGTCGCGTTCCGCGACAGCGACGGGCGCATCGGCGTCATCGACGAGTTCTGCGCGCACCGCGGCGTGTCGCTGTGGTTCGGACGGAACGAAGAGTGCGGCCTGCGCTGCCCTTATCACGGCTGGAAGTACGACGTCACCGGGCAATGCGTGGACCTGCCCTCGGAGCCCGAGGAATCGGGCATGCGGCAGGGGATCAAGCTCAAGTCCTACCCCGCCATCGAGCGGGGCGACATCGTGTGGATCTACATGGGGCCGCCCGAGCTGAAGCCCGCGCCGCCGGAGCTCGAATGGGTGATGGTGCCCTCCGAGCGGCGCTTTGTCTCCAAGCGCCTTCAGGAATCCAATTACCTCCAGGCGATCGAGGGCGGGATCGATTCCAGCCACGTT
>VBDM01000063.1 GCA_005881355.1 Betaproteobacteria bacterium | reverse complement strand
TCGAAAAAGAAGCGCGCGTCCTCGAGCCTGGGCCGAACAACCCGCTCGTTGCCGCTGATGATTTGGCGCGGATCATCGACGCGCATGTTAGAGACGATGAGGTATTTGGGCAGCAGCTTCCCGTCGTCGGCGAACAGCGGGAAGTATTTCTGGTTTTGGCGCATCGTCAGGATCAGACACTCCTGCGGGACCTCGAGAAACGAGGCGTCGAACGCGCCGGCGTAAACAGCCGGGAACTCGACCAATGCCGTGACTTCGTCGAGCAGGTCCTGGTATTCGCCGAGACTCGCTTTCTGACGCTTGGCCTCGGCCTGCAGCTGCTTCTCGATCTCTGATTTACGCTTTGCAAAATCCGCGATGACGCGGCCGGCCTGGGCAAGCTTGCGCTCGTACTCGTCGGCGTTCGCCAGGCGAATCGAAGCTGCGCCCATGAATCGGTGTCCGCACGTCGTGTTGCCGGCGGGCACTCCGAGCACCGCGCCGGGGATGATGCGTTTGCCATGCAGCATGACCAGTCCATGAACCGGGCGCGCGAATTGAGCTTCGCCATCGCCCCAGCGCATGACCTTGGAAACTGGGAGTTTCTCTATGACCTTTTCGACAATACTCGGGAGAACTGCGTCAAGTTTGACGCCGGATATCCTTAGACGAGCTACAACAATCTCGCCCTTCGAAGTCTGACGACGCTCAAGTAACTCTGGCGCGACGTTGTGCTTCTTCGCAAAACCTTCAACGGCCCTGCCATTTGAACTAACAGGACCCTCCACTTCATGTTCCGAATCGAGCCCATGCGCGCGAACATCTTGAATCAGAACGGCCAGCCTTCGAGGCGTCGCGAACACCTGCTTAGAAGGATCGCGATCTTTTAGACGATGCCGAACGATCTCCACCACCAGTTGCTCGGCGAACGCTTCGCCAAGCAACCGAAGAGACTTCGGCGGCAGCTCTTCGGTCAGAAGTTCAACGAGCAGGCTCGCAGTTGCGGGAACTTTGGCGGGTTTTTTCTCGGCCACTGTTCAAGCCCGGATTTTCTTCTTTGTCGCCGACTGCGGCTTCAACATCGGAAAGCCCAGCTTTTCGCGGGACTGCAAATACGCCTGAGCGACAGTTCGCGCCAGCGCCCGCACACGCGCGATATAAGCGGCGCGCTCGGTGACTGAGATCGCGCCGCGCGCATCGAGCAGATTGAAGGTGTGCGAGCACTTCATCACCATCTCGTAGCCGGGCAATGGAAGCCCGGCCTCGACCAGTCGCTTCGCCTGCTCGCCTCGAAGTTGTATTTCGACTGCTCGGCTTCGTTTTGATGATAGACGTCGCCGTAGGTGACGCCGTCCACCCACACCAAATCGAAGACGCTTTCCTTTTGCTGCAGGTACATCGCTAGGCGCTCCAGGCCGTAAGTGAGCTCGCCGAGCACCGGCTTGCAGTCGAGCCCGCCGACCTGCTGGAAATAGGTGAACTGGGTGACTTCCATGCCGTTCAACCACACTTCCCAGCCCAGGCCCCACGCGCCGAGCGTCGGCGATTCCCAGTCGTCCTCGACGAAGCGAACGTCGTTCTTGCGCAGTTCGATGCCGAGCGCCTTGAGCGAGCCGAGATAGAGATCCTGGAAATCGTCGGGCGAGGGCTTGAGCACTACCTGATACTGGTAGTAGTGCTGTAGCCGGTTGGGGTTGTCGCCGTAGCGCCCGTCTTTCGGGCGGCGGGACGGCTGCACGTAGGCGGCCCTCCAGGGCTCGGGACCGATCGCGCGCAGAAAAGTCGCGGTGTGAAAGGTTCCGGCGCCCATCTCCATGTCGTAGGGCTGCAGCAGCACGCAGCCCTTGCCGCCCCAGTAACTCTGCAGCTCGAGGATCAGTTCCTGGAAGGTGAGCATGGCGCGCGGCGACTGCGAAGGATTCTACCGGCTTTCCCCGGCCCGACCAACGATGCGCAGACGGCGGAATGCGAGCGCTGCAACGAGCCCGAGGCAGCAGAGAACGATCGGATAATTCCCGGACCTCACGTACGGCGAGGCGCCGCCGTAGCCCTGCACTTCGCCGCGGAGCACGTCCTCGGTGAACTGCGGCAAGCTCGCGACGACGTTACCGCGGGGATCGATGATCGCGGTCACTCCGGTATTGGTCGCGCGCAGCATCGTGCGCCCAGTCTCCAGCGCGCGCATGCGTGAGATCTGCAGGTGCTGGGCCGGCGCGAGCGAGTCGCCGAACCAGGCGACGTTGGACACGTTCACCAGAAGCGTCGCTTGCGGGAGCTGGCGGATGACCTCCTCGCCGAAAGCATCCTCCCAGCAGATGTTCGGCGCGACAAGCTGTCCGCCGAGCGCGAGCGGCTTGGGGTTTTCCGGGCCGCTGGAGAAATCCGACAGCGGGACCGCGAGCGTCTTCACCATCCAGCTCAAGCCCCAAGGCACGAACTCGCCGAAAGGGACCCGATGCGACTTGTCGTAGCGCTGCGTCGGCGAAGCGCCCACGCTGATGAGGCTGTTGAAATAGCGTCCATCCGGATCCCGGATCGGCACGCCGATGATGACGTCCGCGCGGCGCTCGGCGGCGACTCGCGCGATGTCCCGCAGGTAGAGCGGGTCGACCGCGTCGAGAAACCGCGGGATGGCGGTCTCGGGCAGCACGATCAACTGCGCGCGGCTCGCTTCGATCAGCCGCTTGTAGGTCGCGAGCGTCGCTGCGTAGCGATCCGCGCGGAACTTGAGCTCCTGGGGAATGTTTCCCTGGAGCAGCGCAACCTGGAAGGGCGCGCCCAGCGGCGAGGTCCAGGTAATCTGCTTCAGCAGTTGTCCGAGCCCGAACGCCAGCACGAGCGCGAGACCGGCCGCGGTGCGGGCTTTCCCGGAGCCGGAAATGACGATGCAGAGAAGCCCGGCACAGAGCGCAACGGCGAACGATACGCCGTAGACCCCGCCGATCGGAGCGAAGCCCGCAAGCGGCGAATCCACCTGGCTGTAGCCGACTGCGAGCCAGGGAACGCCGGTGAAGACCCAGCCGCGCAACCATTCGAAGAGCGTCCACAAGGCGGGGAACGCGAGCAGGGCGGCGGCGAGCGGGCCAAGCTGCAGGCGCGCGAGGCCCCAGCCGGCAGCGGCCGGATACAGCGCGAGGATCGCGCAGAAGGCGAACGCGCCTACGCCTGCGAGCGGCGCCGGCATCGAGCCGAAATCGTGCAGGCTGACGTACACCCAGGACACGCCCGCTCCGAAAAGGCCCGCGCCAAAGGCGAAGCCGATCCGGAACGCCTCTCGCGGCGTCGCCGCGCGGCGCCAGAGGAGCAGCAGGCCGGCGAGGGTCAGGAACGGCAGCGGGAACGCGGCGAGCGGAGCAAAGCCGGCGACGCTCAGGGCGCCCGCGGCGAGGGGCGCGACGATCGCGGCGCGGGGCGATCGGAGTAAGGCCTTCAAGCCTTGCCCGGCAGCCGTTGCACCTGGAGAGCGTGCAGCCTGCGGCTGTCGCCCCGAAGCACCTGGAAGCGCAGGCCGCCGATGGTGATCGCCTCGCCGCGCTTCGGCAGGCGCCCGAAGCGGTGCAGCACCAGTCCGCCCACAGTGTCGAAGTCGGTGTCGGAGAACTGGGTGCCGAAGACTTTGTTGAAGTCGGCGATCTCGGTCTGCGCCTTGACGCGGAAATATCCGCTCTGCTCGCGCACGATGTTGTCCTCGGACTCGTCGAAGTCGTATTCGTCCTCGATGTCGCCGACGATCTGCTCGAACACGTCCTCGATGGTCACCAGGCCCGCGACGCCGCCGTACTCGTCGACGACCACCGCCATGTGATTGCGATTGGCGCGGAACTCGCGCAGCAGCACGTTCAGGCGCTTGGACTCGGGCACGAACACCGCGGGCCTCAGCATGTCGCGCAGGTTGAACTCCTCCTCGCCCGCGTAGTAGCGCAGCAGGTCCTTGGCGAGCAGGATGCCGATGACGTCGTCGCGGTTCCTGTCGACCACCGGAAAGCGCGAATGCGCGGTGGCGATCACGTGCGGGATGAACTTTTCGGGCGTCTCGTTGACGTCGATAACGTCCATCTGGGAGCGCGGCACCATGATGTCGCGCACCTGCATCTCCGAGACCTGCAGCGCGCCCTCGATCATCGACAGCGCGTCCCCGTCCAGGAGGTTTCTCTCGAACGCCGAATGCAGCAGCTTCACCAGCTGCTCGCGGTCCTCGGGCTCGCGCATCAGCAGTGCGGACAGGCGCTCCAGCAGGGAGGGTTTATTCGGTCCGTTCATCCGGGCGTGCTTGCATAGGGATCAGGATAACCGAGTTTGGCTAGAAGCTTCTTCTCCAGCGCTTCCATGCGCGCAGCGTCGCGCCGCCTCGCGTGATCGTGGCCCCGCAGGTGCAGCAATCCGTGCACGGTCAAGTGCGCAAAATGCGCTTCCAGCGTTTTCCCTTGGGCGAGCGCCTCGCGCGCGATCACCGGTGCGCAGAGAACGATATCGCCGTGCACCATGCCACGCGCGAAGCTGTAGGGAAAGCTCAACACATTAGTCGCCGAATCGCGGCCTCGATAGCGGCGGTTCAGGATCCGCGCTTCGGCTGCTCCGACGATCCTCACCGTGACTTCTCCCCGTTTCCCGAGTGCTGCCCGGGCCCAACGGCGGATCTGCGTTGGAGTGGGAACCCGGACGGCGCGCGATACCACCTGAAGATGGAGCGTGAGACGCTGCTTTCGTGGGCGGCGGAGAAGCGCGCGTGGGGCGGGGTCGGACGCGCCGCGGGCCCGCACGGCGCCTACCCGTCGCCGTGACGCTCGTAGGCATCCACGATGCGTTGCACCAGAGGATGTCGGACGACGTCGTCGCTCTTGAACGCGCTGAACGCGATCCCGCGCACGCGGGCGAGGATTTTCTGCGCGACCACCATCCCGCTTTTCTGGCCGCGCGCGAGGTCGATCTGCGTGATGTCGCCGGTGACCACCGCCTTGGAGCCGAAGCCGATTCGGGTGAGGAACATTTTCATCTGCTCGGGCGTGGTGTTCTGCGCCTCGTCGAGGATGATGAACGAGTGGTTGAGCGTGCGACCGCGCATGTAGGCAAGCGGCGCGAGCTCGATCGCCTGGCGCTCGAAGAGCTTTCCGGCCTTGTCGAAGCCGAGAAGGTCGTAGAGGGCGTCGTAGAGCGGCCGCAGGTACGGGTCGACTTTCTGCGCGAGATCGCCCGGCAGGAATCCAAGGCGCTCGCCCGCCTCGACCGCGGGCCGCACCAGCACGATGCGCTTCACGGCGTCGCGCTCCAGCGCGTCCACGGCGCAGGCCACCGCGAGATAGGTCTTTCCGGTGCCGGCCGGGCCGATCGCGAAGGTGATGTCGTGCTCGAGGATATTCTGGATGTACTGGCGCTGCCTCGGAGTGCGGCCGTGCAGGTCCGACCGGCGCGTGAGAAGCGGTGAGTCGTCTTTCGT
Source organism: Betaproteobacteria bacterium (assembly GCA_005881355.1). Taxonomy (GTDB): domain Bacteria; phylum Pseudomonadota; class Gammaproteobacteria; order Burkholderiales; family SG8-39; genus VBDM01. Next base: position 6,494 of record VBDM01000063.1, on the reverse strand, counting down.
TCCCGGAGCGCCGCGCGCGCGAACCTCGATGAGGCCGAGCTGGATGTCGTCGACGGTGAGGTTGCGCTTCGCGTCGCCGTAGAATTTCCGCAGCACCTCGGCGGCCCGCGCCGCCTGCGCTCCGCGCAGGGCGAAGCGCTCGCCGCGGCGCGCGATCGAGACATCCAGGGCGGTTTCGATCTGCCTCAGGTTCTCGTCCAGCGCGCCGCAAAGATTGGCGAGGCGCTGGTTGTCGACCGGAGAGAGGACGAGCTCGAGGGGGCGGGTCTTCAAGAGCCTAGGCCGCGGCGCGGACCTCGCCGCGAAGCGAGTGGGCCAGCGCCGCGGTGACGGTCGCCTCGACGAACTGCCCTACGAGTTCCCGGGAACCGCAAAAGTTGACGACGCGGTTGTTTCCGGTGCGGCCCGACAGTTCTCCCGCGTCCCTGCGGGAGAGGCCCTCGACGAGAATGCGCTGGCGCGTGCCGACCATGTGCTCTGCGACCTGCCTTGCCTGCGCATCGATTCTCTCCTGCAGCCGTGCGAGCCGCGCGAGCTTCAGTTGCTGCGGCGTATCGTCGGGAAGTTCCGCCGCGGGGGTGCCCGGGCGCCGGCTGTATACAAACGAAAACGAGCCGTCGAAGCCGACTTCGTCGACGAGTTTCAGGGTCGCCTCGAAGTCCTGCTCGGTTTCTCCGGGGAAGCCGACGATGAAGTCCGAGGAGATGCTGATCCCGGGCGCCGTGTAGCCCCGCTTCATCGCCGCGAGCACGCGGTCGGAGCCCGACTGCACCGGGAGATGCACGTGCGAGGCGAGCTTGTCGATCCCGGCATGGGCGTCGATGAGACGTTGAGTGAATTCCTTGGGATGCGAGGTGGTGTAGCGGATGCGCCCGATGCCCGGGACCTCGGCGACGTACTCGAGCAGCAGCGCGAAATCTGCGATCGTGCCGTCCGCCATCCAGCCGCGATAGGCGTTGACGTTCTGGCCGAGCAGGGTCACCTCCTTCACGCCCTGGTCGGCGAGGTCGGCGATCTCGGTGAGCACGTCCTCGAACGGGCGGGATACTTCCTCGCCGCGCGTGTACGGGACTACGCAAAAGCTGCAATACTTGCTGCAGCCCTCCATGATCGAAACAAAGGCGCTCGGTCCTTCGACGCGCGCCGGCGGAAGCCTGTCGAACTTCTCGATTTCGGGGAAGGAGACGTCCACCTGAGGGCGGCCTGAGCTGCGCCGCGCGTCGATCAGCTCCGGCAGCCGGTGCAGGGTCTGCGGGCCGAACACGAGATCGACGTAGGGCGCGCGCGCGACGATCGCCGCACCCTCTTGGCTCGCGACGCAGCCGCCCACGCCGATGAGGAGGTCGCGCCCGCCCTGCTTCAGGTGCTTCACGCGCCCCAGATCGTGGAACACCTTTTCCTGCGCCTTTTCGCGCACCGAGCAGGTGTTGAAGAGGATCAGGTCGGCTTCTTCGGGCTGGTCGGTGATCTCGAAGCCTTTCTCCGCGCGCAGAAGCTCGGCCATCTTGTCCGAGTCGTACTCGTTCATCTGGCAGCCGAAGGTGCGAATGAAGAGCTTCTTCGTCATGTCATCCGCCGCCGCCCGGCCGCGCGAGCTCCTCGGGCGTGAGCAGCCAGACGCGAAAAATCTGCCCGCTGCGATCCAGGATGTAATTGGCCCAGGCCCCCTCGCGCGGAATGCTCACCGGCACGATGATGAGATTGCGCTGGTCGCGGATGGTCGCGCCGGCGGCGAGCTGCATCGGTTTGCCGTCCACTGTTACGGCCGTCTGCATGACATGCCGGATGTAGCCGCGAGTGGAGCCCTCGGGAATAGGCGCAGAGCGTGTCTGGGCAACGGCCGCTGCCGTCCACAAGAGGGCCGGCAGGAGCGCAAGGCAGGCGGCGCAGCGTGGGGCCATGGTCGCTCGGCAAGGAGAGAAATGGTGGCGAATCAGGGACTCGAACCCCGGACCTGCGGATTATGATTCCGTCGCTCTAACCAGCTGAGCTAATTCGCCACGGAAAACGAAAAATTATATCCTTTTTGCGGTCAAGGGTCGTCAGGGACGCATCACTTCACGGGTACAATCCGGAAGTGGATTTCGACGTCGTCATCGTCGGAGGAGGGCTTGCCGGGGCAAGCCTCGCGGCGGGGCTTGCCGAGTGCGGCCTCAGGCTCGCGCTCATCGAGCGCAAGGCGCCGGCCGCGCCGGGTCCGGAGTGGGATTCACGCGTCTACACGCTCACTCCGGCGAGCATCGCGTACCTCGACGCCATCGGCGCTTGGCCACGAATCGACGCTGCGCGAGTCACGCCGATCTACGATATGCGAGTGTTCGGCGACGACGGCGGCTCACGGCTCGATTTTTCAGCCTACGAGTCCGGAGTGCCGAAACTCGCGGCAACCGTCGAATCCGGCAGGCTGCATCATGCCTTGTGGCAGGGTCTGGAGCGCCAGCGCAATCTCGCGCTGCTGTGCCCGGCGGTGCCGTCGAAACTGGGTATCGCCGAGGACCGGGTCGAGATCGGCCTCGAAGACGGAAGCGCGGTAGCGGCGAAACTCGCCGTCGGCGCGGACGGAGCCGACTCGTGGTTGCGCCGTGCCGCAGGCATCGGCGCTCGGAGCGAAAGCTACGCCCAGCTCGGCATCGTCGCCAACTTTGCCTGCGCGCGTGCGCATCGCAATATCGCTTATCAGTGGTTCCGCCGGGACGGAGTGCTTGCCTATCTGCCGCTGCCTGACCGGCGTATCTCGATCGTCTGGTCCACTCCGGAGGCGCGCGGTCGCGAACTCCTCGCACTGGAGCCTGTTGCGCTTTGCCGGCGCGTGGCCGGGGCGGGTGGCGAAGCATTGGGTGCGCTGGAATCGCTCACCGCGCCCGCGGCTTTTCCCTTGAACCGCATGCTTGCCAGTCGCATCGGGCAGAAGCGGATCGCGCTCATCGGGGATGCAGCGCACGTCGTGCATCCGCTCGCCGGCCAGGGAGCGAACCTCGGGCTGGGCGACGCGCACGCGCTCGCCGACCTGCTTCGCGGGGCGCCCGACCCCGGGGACCGCCTGTTGCTGCGGCGCTTTGTGCGCGCCCGCGCGGAGGATATACTCGCTTTGCGCTGGGTTACCGACGCTCTGTTCCGGATGTTTGAGGCAAACTACCGAATTGCCGCGCGAATCCGCAATTCCGGATTGAACCTGGTGAACTCCAACCCGGTCATAAAGACCTTGCTTGCCCGCCGCGCCGTCGCGGTGGGCGAGGGCCTTCACCACAAGGAAACATCATGAGTTTGCGGCTGCCGATTCTGTTTCTCGCAGCGATTTTCTCGGTGACGGCGCTCGCCGACGAAGCCTCGGTCAAGCGCGGCGTCGAGGCCCGCTTCGCCGGCATCAAGGTTGACAGCGTGACCAAGACGCCTTACGCCGGCCTGTACGAAATCGTGGTCGGGGAGACGATCTTCTATACCGACGAGAAGGTCAGCTACGTCTTCAAGGGCGAAATCATGGACGCGCACTCCCAGAGGAATTTCACCGAGGAGCGCCAGCAAAAGCTCTCCGCGATAAAGTTCGAGGACCTCCCGCTCGAGCTCGCGATCAAGCAGGTGCGAGGCAGCGGCAAGCGCGTGGTGGCGATTTTCGCCGATCCGTTCTGTCCCTATTGCAAGAGCCTCGACCGGGCGTTGCTGCGCGAGGACGACATCACGATCTATACGTTTCTCTTCCCCATTCTGCGGCCCGAGTCGGCGGACAAGTCGCGCGCGATCTGGTGCGCGCCGGACCGCGCCAAGGCCTACTACGATTTCATGCTGAACGGCAGGGATCCGGCGCTCGCCGCCGTCTGCGAGGCGCCGGTCGACAAATGGCTTGCTCTCGGTCGAAGGATCGGCGTGAAGGCGACGCCCACGAGCTTCACGGCGGGTGGACAGCGCATTCTCGGCGCCCGGCCCGACGAGCTCGTAAAGCTGATGGGCGAGATCAAAAGGTAATTGCCCCGCGGACGGCGGGGAGGTCGGATTCTCTCAGGGCGCGACCGCGCCGGCCGAGCTCGGTTTAAGGTCCTTCGGGAGCAGGGCCCACATTCTTCCCGGTTGCCGCATGCGACCGGCCTGGGCGCCGGCCTCGGCGCCGGATCCCCAGAAAAGATCAGCGCGCACCGGGCTGCGGATCGCCCCGCCCGTGTCCTGGGCGACGACCAGGCGGGTCAGCGGGGTCGCGCTGGCGGGAAAGGTCGTCGAGAGGAACACTGGGGTGCCGAGCGGGATGTATCTCGGATCGACGGCGATCGAGCGGCCCGCGGTGAGCGGCACGCCGAGTGCGCCGACGGGGCCGCCCGCCGGGTCGGCGAGGGGCAGTTCGCGGAAAAAAACGAAGCTCGGATTCTGGTTGAGAAGTTCCTCCAGGCGCTGCGGATTCGCCGCCGCCCAGGACTTGATCGACTGCATCGAGGCTTCCTCGAGCTTGAGCTCTCCGCGCTCGACGAGGTAGCGGCCGATCGATTGAAAAGGGTGGCCGTTCTGGTCGGCGTAGCCGAGGCGCAGCGTCTCGCCTCCCTCGAGCTGTACGCGGCCGGAGCCCTGGACCTGGAGGAAGAACGCTTCGATGGGATCGTCGACCCAGAGGATTTCCTTTCCCGTGACGGGTGCCGCGCCTCGTGCGATTTCCGCGCGCGAGTAATACGGCACGACGCGCTTTCCCTCCACGCGCCCCCGCAAGCGCAAGCCTCGCAGCTCCGGGCTGACCGTGGCGAGATCGATGGTGAGCAGGTCCTCCGGCGGACCATAGAGCGGGTAGAGGTACGGTGCCGCCCGGGTACGGCTGCCGCGCAGAAGCGGTTCGTAGTAGCCCGTGATCACCCCCTCGAGCGCGCCGTCGGGGTTGGCCAGACGCCAGGGAACGAAATGGTCTTCGAGGAAGCGTCGCGCTTGCTCGTCGCTGGGCGCGCGCAGCTCCATCGCTCGCGCACAAACGCCGCGCCAGGCCTCACGCCAGCGCAACGCCCGGCAGGATGTGAGCAGCGCAGTCCAAGCGGCCGCATGCTCGCCGTCCTTCCAACCGGTCAACGCGCTGAAATCGACCGGCTCAAGCGCATTGACGCGCGGGAGAGCGGCGGGCAGAGCGGGACAGACCGGGCAGGCCGGGCACGCGCCGGGGGCGCATCCGCCTGCCACCGAGCCCTCCGGCGACGGCTGGAGCGCGCAGCCCGCGATTATCCCCGTCGCAAGAAAAGCCAGCCGGCGCAGATGCTCTATCATCCGTTATTTTCCAGAAAGTATAGCGACGTGAGCTCCGGATTGTGGATTTTCCTGCTCGAAGCGGGAGTGGCGCTCGCGATACTTGCGTTTATCGTGTGGTGGACGCTGCCGCGGAAGCCGAAAAGCGGCGAGCGCGCCCTGGAACGACCCGGTCAAGACGAGGCGCCCGGACGCCACTAGTGCAAGACGCGCGGCACCGAGAGCGTGAACTCGGGGATCGGCGCGTTGAATTGAGTACCGTCCTCCGCGACCATCTGGTAGCTGCCTCGCATGGTTCCGACCGGCGTCGCGATCGCAGTGCCGCTCGTGTATTCGAAGCTCTCCCCGGGCTTGAGCAGCGGTTGAGCGCCTACGACGCCCAGTCCTCGCACCTCCTGCACCTGGTTGCGGCCGTCGGTGATGACCCAGTGGCGCGAGATCAGCTGCGCGGGGATGTTCCCCGTATTGCGGATGGTCATGGTGTAGGCGAATACGTAGCGGCCGTTTTGTTCGTCGGACTGCTCCGCGACGTATTGAGTCTGCGAGGAGACGATGACCTCGTACTTTTTGTCCGTCGCCATGCGGCCATTCCACACGAAATCGCGCGCACTGACAAGGGCGAGGACCGCCGTTTCATGCGGGCCGGCTCGAATCCAAGTAGAATTTCCGGCGATGGCCGCACGCACGTTCCGGATCGCCGCGAGCATCCTGTCCGCAAACTTTGCGCGGATCGGCGATGAAGTAGCGGCGGTTCTGGCGGCGGGCGCCGACATGATTCATTTCGACGTGATGGACAATCATTACGTCCCGAACCTCACCGTGGGGCCGCTTGTGTGCGAGGCGATCCGTCCGCTCACCGATAGCACGATCGACGTGCATCTCATGGTCAAGCCGGTCGATCGCATCATTCCCGATTTCGCCCGCGCCGGGGCCAACATCATCAGCTTCCACCCGGAGGCGAGCGAGCACGTAGATCGCACCGTCGGACTCATTCACGACTCGGGATGCAAGGCGGGACTGGTATTGAACCCCGCGACGCCGCTGTCGTGCCTCAACCACGTCCTGCACAAGCTGGATCTCGTTTTGATCATGTCGGTCAATCCCGGATTCGGCGGGCAACGGTTCATTCCTCACGCTCTGGATAAATTGCGCGATGCGCGCAAGAAAATCGACGATTCGGGACGCGCTCTCATGCTCGAAGTGGACGGCGGGGTGAATACCGGGAACATCGCGGAGATCGCGCGCGCCGGGGCCGACACCTTCGTCGCCGGCTCGGCGATCTTCGGCTC
>VBDM01000062.1 GCA_005881355.1 Betaproteobacteria bacterium | reverse complement strand
TGGCAAAGCTCACCGAGCTGGAGAAGGCCTACCAGGAGTTCCAAGCGGCGGTCGCCTCGATTCTCGGCAACCTCCAGGCCCTGGTGAACGCCAAGCAGGCCGGCTGCAAAGTGGTGGACGACTCCGAGCCGCTGCTCGCCGCCTCGCAAAAGCTCGCCGAGGCTTATGAAACGGAACTCGGCGGGCGCACCACCAACTTCATCGTGCTTGCCGTGCTGATCCTGCTGGCGATCGGCAACATCGCGCTCCTCGTCATGGTGTACCTCGGCGACACCCGCCGGCGCGCCGAGGAGGCCGAGCGACAGCGCGGCGAGATCGAACGCACCAACCGATCCAACCAGGACGCGATTCTGCGCCTGATGAACGAGATGGGGAACCTCGCCGAAGGCGATCTCACCGTCAAGGCGACGGTGACCGAGGAGATCACCGGCGCCATCGCCGACTCGGTCAACTTCACTATCGACGAGCTGAGAGGCCTCATCGGCCGGATCAACGCCGCCGCCGCGCAGGTGACGACCGCCACCGAGTCGGCGCAGAAGACATCCGCGCAGCTGCTCGCCGCCGCCGAGAAGCAGTCCGTCGAGATTCGCCAGACCAGCGCCTCGGTGCTCAACATGGCGAAGGCGATGACCGACATGTCGACGAGCGCCTCCCAGTCGGCGAACGTGGCGCGGCAATCGGTTGCCGCCGCGCAGAAGGGCACCCAGGCGGTGCAGAACTCGATCTCGGGCATGAACGAGATCCGAGAGCAGATCCAGGAGACCTCCAAGCGCATCAAGCGCCTGGGCGAATCCTCGCAGGAGATCGGCGAGATCGTGGAGCTGATCTCGGATATTACCGAGCAGACGAACGTCCTCGCCCTGAACGCCGCGATCCAGGCGGCTTCGGCGGGCGAAGCGGGACGCGGCTTCACCGTGGTCGCTGAAGAAGTGCAGCGGCTCGCGGAGCGCTCGGCCGAGGCGACCAAGCAAATCGGCGCGATCGTGAAGACGATTCAGACGGACACCCAGGACGCGGTCACCGCCATGGAGAAAAGCACCCAGGGCGTGGTCGAAGGGGCGCGGCTGTCGGACGCGGCGGGCCAGGCGCTTGCGGAGATCGGAACGGTGTCGCAGCAGCTGGCGCGGCTGATCGAGGGCATCACGACAACGACCGAGCAGCAGGCCAAATCGGCAAACGACGTGGCGACGAGCATGCAGGACATCCTCAATATCACGCAGCAGACGACCGAGGGCACCAAGCGCACCGCAGTGTCGATCGGCCAGCTCGCAGAGCTCGCCAAGGAGCTGAAAGGCTCGGTGTCGGGCTTCAAGATCGGGTAAGGCGGAAGAACCGAGTCCGCGGCAATGACTGCGCGCGCCGAATTCGACGTCGGGCCGCTCTCCTGGGTCAAAGGCGAGATCGACCACGCCATCCAGCGGGCGCAGGAGGCGTTGCGCGCGTTCGCCGCAGACAGCGCGGATCCGGCGCAGCTCAGGTCGAGCCAATCGCACCTGCACCAGGCGCACGGGGCGCTTTCCATCGTCGGGCTGGATGGAATCACGCGCCTCTCGGAGGAGCTCGAGAGCCTGCTCGCCGGCATCGAGAAGGAAGCCTCGCTCAGGAAGGCGGAGATCTTCAGGCTCGCCGAGCGCGCTTTTGACGGCATCCTGACTTACCTCGACCAGCTGATGGCGGGCAGCCCCAATCAGCCTCTCAGGCTCTATCCTCTTTACCGCGACATGGTCTCGGCGCGGGGCGGGCGGGCCGATCCCACCGACCTGTACTTTCCGGATCTTTCTTTCCGTCCACCCAAGCGCGACAAGGTCCGGGTTGCATTGAAGCCGAGCGAAGCGGACAAGCACCTGCGCGAGCAGCGCAGCCGCTACCAGCGCGGTCTCCTCAAGTGGCTCAAGAACGACGCGAGCGGAGCCGAAGACATGCGTGCCGCGATCGAGGCGATCGAAGCCCCGCAGGGCCCGACTTCCCAGCGCGCCTTCTGGTGGGCGTCGCTCGCCTTCTTCGACGCGCTCGCGCATAAGGCGCTGCCCCAGGACTTGGACGCCAAGCAGCTTTGCAACCGCATCGAGCACCAGATCAAGCGCATGGTCGAAGGCGCGCCGAGCGTCGCCGAGCGGCTGATGCGCGAAGTCCTCTACTACGTGGCGCGCGCAAAGCCGGCGAGCGAGCGCTTGCGCGAAGTACAGGAAGCCTACCATCTGAGCCAGACGATCCCCGCGGCCGAGAGCGACGGTGCCGGAGCCGCGGAGTTGCCGGCGCTGAAGTCCGCGCGCGAGCATCTGACCCACGCCAAGGGCGCCTGGAACAAGTTCGCCTCGGGCAATCCGCCGTCTTTGCTCGCATTCCGCGACAGCGCCAGCGCGCTCAAGGACAGCGCGGGGCAACTCGGCAACGCCGACCTCGTGGCGCTCGCAGGTGAAGTCGCCGGGCTCGCCGCCTGGCTCACCTCGAACCGCGAAAAGATGAGCGAGGCGGTCGCGCTCGAAGTCGCAACAGCCCTGCTGCTGCTCGAAAATGCGCTCGCCGGATTCGCGACGCTCTCGGGCGAATTCGCGCAGCAGGCGCAGCTCCTGCGCTCGCGCCTGAAAGATTGTGTGCTGGGCAAGCTGCGGCGCACCGCGCCCGAGATCCCCCTGCTCGACGAGATGTCGCGCAAGGCCCAGGAACGGCTGCTCATGAGCCAGGTGGTCTCGGAAATGCAGGCCAACCTGCGCTCGGTCGAGCAGGTGCTGGACGCCTTCTTCCGCGACACGGCGAAGCGCGATGAGCTCGCCTCCCTCGACAAGCCGATGCGCCAGTTGCTCGGAGCGCTCGAGATGCTGGGCGAGAACCGCGCGCGCGACACTCTCGCTGCCGCCGGTGAGGACATCCGCCGCTTCTCCGGTGCGGACTACAGGGCCAACCCCCACGACTTCGAGCGCATCGCCCAAACGCTCTCGGGCCTGGGTTTCTACATCGAGGGCCTGGCGCACGGCAAGGCCGATTTCGAGGCCGCGATGCAGCCGATCGCGGCGGCAGGAAAGGACGAAAAGGAGGCCGACCTCGGGCAGCCCGCCGGCACAGTGGAGGCGCAGATCGCCGAGCAGCAACGCGAGACGGCGAGCCTCTACGAGGAGTGGAAGAAGAAGCCCAAGGACGGGTCGCTTCGCGCCGAGCTGCAAAAGAACCTCGCGGCCCTGCAAAAGGACGCCGGGCTCGTCGCCGACCAGAAGCTCGAAATTTCGGCCGGTGAAGCGCTCAAAGCCCTGGGCAAAACGACCACTATGCCGCTGACGCCTTTTCTCAAGCAGGCGATCGAGAGGATCACGCCCGCGGCGGCCGCACACTCGCCCTCCCCCGAGGCAGCCAAGCTCATCGACGCGAGCGCCGAGACCATCGATGCCGAGCTTCTCGGCGTGTATCTCGAAGAGTCCGGCGAGGTGCTGGCGACGATCCGCGAGTGCCTGGACACGGCGCGCGAGCAGCACGCCAACAAGGAGGCGCTCACCACGATCCGCCGCGGGTTCCACACCTTGAAGGGGAGCGGACGCATGGTGGGCCTCACGCGCCTGGGGGAAGCCGCCTGGTCGGTGGAGCAGGCCATGAATCTCTGGCTGCAAGAGGAGCGCGCCGCGACCCCCGAGCTGCTGCAGCTGATCGCTCTCGCCCACCAGTACTTTTCCGACAACGTGAAGCGTCTCAAGGCAGGCGGGGCATCGAGCGACGAGAACGCGCTCGTCGCGGCTGCGGAGCGCGTGCGCCGCGGCGAAGCTCCGCCGGAGGCGTCCGCGGCGCAACCGGCGGCAGCCGAAAAGCTCATCGCCCCGGCAGCCGAACTCGCCGGGCGGGGAAAAGCCGAGTTCTCGCCGGTCGCCGAAATCCCCGTCCCGGTGCCGGCCGCGCCGGAGGAATCCGTCCGGCTCGGCACACACCGGATTTCGACCACCCTGTTCACCATTTTCAGCGGCGAGGCGCGCTCGCACGTCGCCGCGATCAGGGAGGAGCACGAAACCTTGCGCCAGCACGGCGTGGTCACCGACACTCTCATGCGCGCGGTGCACACGCTGGCCGGCACTTCCGGAACGGTGAAGATCACTGCTCTCTCGGATCTCGGGTACGCGTTCGAGAAGGCGCTGCAGAAACTCGCAACCAGCGAGCTTTCCGAAGCGGAACAGTCGCTGGTCGGAGAAGCGATCGACACGATCGACGCGATGGTGTCGAGCGTGATCGAATTGCGAGTGCCGGGCGCGGTCCCCCGGCTGGTCGCGCAGCTTGAGGATATCGGGGCGCAGGCGCCCGCCCCGCAGAAATTGGTGCTGGAGGAAACGGCGGATCTGACGCCCGCTTCCGTCCCGCCTGCGGGCGAAATCGAGCCTACCGTCGCTCCGGAGCCCGCCGCGCCGGAGCTGAAGTTTCCCGAGCTGGAGCTTCCAGAGCTTGCGTCGGAGGAATTCGAGGTCGAGGAGACCCCGGCCGAGCGGCGGCAGCGACGGCTCGACGACGACCTCGACCCCGAGCTGCTGCAGATTTTCCTCGACGAGGCCCATGAGCTGGTTCCGTCGGTGGGCGCTGCGCTGCGCGACTGGCGCGAACACCCTGACAACCCCGCGCTCGGCCAGGCGCTGCAGCGGGTGCTGCATACGCTCAAGGGCAGCTCACGCATGGCGGGCGCCATGGCCTTGGGCGAGCTCACCCACAACATGGAAGCGCGCGTGGAGACCGCGCTCTCCGTCAAGAGAGTGCCTGGCACCGTGTTTTTTGAAGAAATAGAAACGTCCTGGGATCGCATGGGCGTGCTGTTCGAGAGGCTGCAAAAACCCCGAGTGCCGGAAGAACGACTCGCGGCGACCGCGCCGATGATGCCTGCCGCCACAGCCCGGGCACCGGCGTCCAAGTCCGAGGCGGCACCCGCTCTCGCAGCTGCGGTCCCCGCACCCGCAACGAAGGCAGTACCGCCCGCAGAGCGCGAACTCCAGCCGAAGGCGCTCCTGCGCGTGCGTGCGGACGTCATCGACCGGCTGGTCAACGAGGCCGGTGAAGTCGCCATCGCGCGCAGCCGCATCGAGGGCGAGATGCGCGCGCTCAAGTCGGCTATGCAGGAGCTCACCGACAACGTTGCCCGCCTGCGCGCTCAGCTGCGCGAGATCGAGATCCAGGCCGAATCGCAGATGCAGTCGCGGCTGGAGCTCGCCAAGGAGACCAAGCGGGAATTCGACCCTCTCGAGTTCGACCGCTTCACCCGATTCCAGGAGGTGACGCGGCTG
>VBDM01000108.1 GCA_005881355.1 Betaproteobacteria bacterium | reverse complement strand
CGCAGATAGTATCTGGAGAAGGCCTCGCGGTTGGCTTTCAGGGTCGTCTCGGCGTCGATCCCCGAGGCCATGTAGCCGACGTGCGCGGGCGGCACGTTCTTGAAGAACACCGGCTCGAAGTCGAACACGTTGATCGCCTCTTCGGGCTTGGCGATGAGGGGCGCGCCCGCCTCGAGCTCGGGAAGCTTCGAGGGGCGGTCGACGCCCGAGAGCGCGAAGCCGGGCGAAGCTAGGAGCGGGCTCGCGGAGAGCCACTGCAGGAGACGGCGGCGGTGCTCGAACTGATTGCTGAAGGACGGCATGGTGTTTCCCCTTTGTTGACGTCAGGGGCAACCGCCCGGAAACCAGGCGCGGAGTTCCAAGGGGTTGCCCTCCCGAAGCGCGGTTTCCCTTTGCTGCGCGCCGCGCTTATCCAGCGAGCATCCTACTCTCGTGTCCCCGCGAGGTTAAGCTAGGCGCCGGCCTCGTCCAGCTTGTAGTCGAGCTCGATCCTGAGGCCGTTGGTGTCGCGGAAAAAAAACTGCAGCGCCGTGTTGTCGTCCACGATCTGCTCTTCGTAGGGAATCTCGAGCCGGCTCTATACTATGGCTCGCGCGGCGAAGCGGTCAAGCTCGCCGCCCCGAGACGTCCAATACGGCAGCGGGAGACATCATGCGCAGCATGCCGATCCGGTCCGTCGCAGCACTTGTTCTCGCCGCGTCGTTCGCGACCGCCGCGGACGAATATCCGGTGCGGGCGGTGCGCGTCATCGTGCCCTTCGCGCCCGGCGGCGGCACCGACGTGGTCGGAAGAATTCTCGCCGCGCGCCTCACGCAGCGGCTCGGCCGGAGCTTCATCGTCGACAACCGGCCCGCGGGCTCCGGCATCATCGGCGCCGATCTCGTCGCCAAGGCGCAGCCCGACGGCTACACGCTGCTGTTCGCGTTCTCGTCGCTCTCGAGCAGCGCGAAGCTCTTCGACAAGCTGCCCTACGATCCGGTCGCGGACTTTGCGCCCGTGGCGCTCGCCACGACTTCGCCGCTGGTGCTCTTCGTTCATCCTTCGGTCCCGGCGAAGGACCTGAAGGAGCTCATCGCCTACGCGAAGGCCAATCCGGGCAAGCTCAACTACGGCTCCTCCGGCCCGGGAAGCTCGCCGCATCTCGCGACCGAGCTCCTCATGTCGATGACCGGCATGCGGATGACGCACGTCCCCTACAAGGGGATCGCTCCGGCGATCACCGCGCAGCTCGCCGACGAAGTGCAGATGTCCTTCACGCCGATCGCGGTGGGCATGCCGCACGCGAAAGCGGGAAAGCTGCGCGCGATCGCCCAGGCCGGCCTCGGGCGCTCGGTCGCCGTGCCCGATATTCCGACGCTCGACGAATCGGGGCTGCCGGGATTCGAGGTGATCGGCTGGTGGGGCATGCTCGCGCCTGCGAAGACGCCGCGCCCGGTCGTGAGCCGGCTCAACCGGGAAATTCGCGCGGTGCTCGACATCGCGGAGGTGAGGCGCAACCTGATCGGGCAGGGCATGGACCCCGCGGCCGGCACGCCCGAGCAGTTCGCCGCGCTCATCAAGGCCGACATGGACAAGTGGGGCGGCATCGGCAAGCGCCTCGGCGTGAAGCTGGACTGATTTTCCCGGAGAGGGCGGCGAGCCTAGCCGCCCGGAGGCGGCTCGTTGAGGACCAGCCAGTAGAGGCCGAGCTGCTTGGCCGCTTCGGTGAACTGGGTGAAGTCCACGGGCTTGCGCACGAAGCTGTTGGCGCCGAGGTTGTAGCTGGAGACGACGTCCTTCTCCTCGCTGCTCGAGGTCAGCACGACCACGGGCTGGCGGCGCGTGCGCTCGTCGGCGCGCATGCGGCGCAGCACCTCGAGGCCGTCGATCTTGGGCAGCTTCAGGTCGAGCAGGACCACCTCCGGCGCGTCGCCCAGGTCCCGCCCGGCGTAGGCGCCGGCCCCGAAGAGATAATCGAGCGCTTCCTTTCCGTCGCGAACGACCACCAGCTCGTTCATGATGTTGTTCTGCTCGAAGGCGCGCAGGGTGAGCTCGACGTCGTACGGGTTGTCCTCGACGAGCAGGACGTTGCGGCTGCGATTCATCTCCGGCCTCCCCTCGCGGCGGGCGGATCGGTGAAACCGCTCATTGCCGCCTGTGGCAGCGAAAAATAGAAAGACGATCCTTCGTCCGGCTTGCTCTCGGCCCAGACCTTGCCGCCGTGGCGGGTCACGATCCGCTGAACGATGGCGAGCCCGACCCCGGTGCCGGGGAATTCGGCCGAATGCAGGCGCTGAAACACGCCGAACAGCTTGTCGTAGTGCGCCATGTCGAAGCCGATGCCGTCGTCCTTCACGCAATAGACGTTCCGGCCGTCCTCGGCCCAGCCCCGGACCTCGATGCGCGGGGCGCGGTCCTTGCGAACGTACTTGAGCGCGTTCGAGAGGAGGTTCGCGAGGACTTGCCGCAGCATCGCGGCATCGCCCCAGCCTTTCGGCAGCGGAGCGAGATCGAACGCGGGCGAGCCTTCCGGGTCGGCCGTGCGCAGCTCCCGGTAGACCTCGCCCGCGAGCGCCGTCATGTCGATCGCGGAGCAGGCGAGCGGCTTCTTGCCGAGCCGCGAGAATTCGAGCAGGTCGTCGATGAGCCGCCCCATTCTCTGGCTGCCCTCGCGAACCACGGCGAGGCGGCGCCGGCCCTCGTCGTCCAGCCGTTCGCCGTAATCCTCGGTGAGCATCCTCGAAAACCCGTCGATCGCGCGCAGCGGGGAGCGGAGGTCGTGGGACACGGAGTAGCTGAAGCCCTCGAGCTCCCGGTTGGCCGCTTCCGCCTCCTCGGTGCGGCTGAGCAGCGCCGCGTTCAGCCCGAAGGTCTGCGCGACACGGCGGCGGATGGCGAGATAGCCGAGCGTGAACATCAGCGCGAAAAGGACCGCGAGCACCACGCCGGAGGCGACGGCGAAGGCGCTGGCCAGTTCCTCCTCCCGCATCCGCCCGGCAAGCTGCAGCTCCTCCTCCCGCGCCATTTCCCCGGTGATTGCGCGAATGCGGCCCGTCTTCGCCGGCGGAGGCGGCGGATAAACCGATCTGAGGAACTCGCGCGCCCGGCCGGCGCCCTCGGTCTGCCGGATCACCACCAGGCGATCGAGCAGCGCCACCCGCTCGTCCAGCCGGTCGCGCAGCGCCTGCCAGCGCCGCCGCTGCGAGTCGTTATCGGCGGTGAGGTCCCGCAGCCGCTGCACGCCGGACTCAAGCGATAAAAGAGCGCTGTCGCGATCGCGCAGATAAACCTCGTCGCCGGTGATGACGAAACCGCGCACCGCCGATTGCGCCGTCACCAGCGTCCCTTCGACGCCGTTCATCACCTGCAGCACCTCGTGGGCGTGCGCCACCAAGCGGCTCGACGCGAGCGCGCGGCGCGCGGTTTCGAACACAGTGAGGGACAGCGTCGTCACGACCACCAGCGCGCCGGCGAAGGCCACGGCGAGCCTGCGCTGCAAAGCCTCGCTGCCGGGTCTCCCGCCGGCGCGCGCGGCTTTTTCCGCCGGCATCGCTTCGATTTTCATCTAAGGCCCCTCGGGAGGAGGGTCGATCGCGGCAGCGCCGAGCGTCGCGCAGAGAATCGAACGGCACAGCTCGCGCACTCCCACCTCCCGCTTGTGGCAGGCTCATCCTACTATCGCGTTCCCGACGAGGTAAGTCGGGAAAACCCTACAAGCCCGAGCCGGAAAGGCGCGCTGCCGCTCCGCCGCAGGGCGCGCACCGCGGCCCGTCCCTTCGAATCCGGATGACTCCGGCGACTACTCCACCTTCACCCCGGTCGCCCTCACCAGCTTCCCCCACTTCTCCACCTCGCTCGCCCGGTGGGCGCGCGCCTGCGCGGGCGAGGCGCTCGTCTCGGTATCGACGCCGATGTTCGCGAGCGGCTCTTTCACCTGCGGGAGCTGCGCGATTCTCGCGAGCTCCGCGTGCAGGCGGTCGACGACGTCCCCGGGCGTGCCCGCGGTGGCGAAGACCGCGTACCAGGTCCACACGTCGAAGCCGGGCAATCCGGTCTCGCTGATGGTCGGCGTGTCGGGAGCGAAGGCCGAGGCTCTCGCGCTCGTCAGCGCGAGGAGCCGGAGCTTCCCGCCCTTGGCGAGGGGCACGACGTTCGCCACCGGGGCGAAGCTCATGTCCACCTGGCCGGCGACCAAATCTGCGATCCCGGGCGCCGCGCCCTTGTAGGGCACGTGCACGATGTCGACGCCGGCCATCTGCTTGAAGAGCTCCGCGGCGAGGTGTTGCGACGAGCCGCTGCCCGCCGAGGCGTAGGTGAGCTTGCCGGGCCGCGCCCGGGCGAGCGCGATCAGCTCGCGCACGTTCCGCGCGGGAACGCGCGGGTGCACGGCGAGCGCGCTCGGGCTGGTCGCGACGAGCGTGACGATGGCGAGGTCGCGCACCAGATCGAAGGAAAGCTCCCGGTACAGGGAAGGGTTGACCGCGTTGGTGCCGGTGGAGCCGAGCATCAGGGTGTGGCCGTCGGGCGCGGCCCTCGCGACGACTTCCGCGGCGAGATTGCCGCCGGCGCCGGTGCGGTTCTCGACGACGAAGGGCTGGCCGAAGGATTCCGCGAGCCGCGCGCCGTAGGCGCGGGCGATGATGTCGTTGGGGCCGCCGGGCGCGAAGCCGACGAGCACGCGCACCGGCCGGGAGGGATAGACCTGCGCCTGCACGGCGCCGGCGAGCATCGCGCAGAGAACCGCCGGGAGCAGCTTGCGCATTCGGGGTATCAGTCCGGCACTATGGCGTTGCGGCGGATCACCGCCTCCCAGGCGGCTCTTTCTTTTCTCAGGTGGGCGGCGAAGAGTTCCGGGGTGTCGAACACCGGGATCAGAGTCTCGTGCTCGAGCTTTTCCGCGAGCCCCGGCGATTTCATCGCGCGCGCGATCTCCGCGCTCATGCGCCGCACGATCTCGGGCGGCGTCCTCGCCGGCGCGACCACGCTGAACGAGCTGTAGATCTCCAGGCCCGGAAATCCGGCCTCGGCGAACGTCGGCACTTTCGGAAGAAAGCTCGTGCGCTCGATGATGGCAAGCGGTATCAGCTTTCCCGCCCTGATGTGCGGCAGCGCCACGGCGGCGTCGGGAAAGGCGAAATCCAGCTGGCCGCCGAGAAGAGAAGGCATCATGTTGCCGATGCCTTTGAAGGGCACGTGCAGGAACTCGGCGCCCGAGGCTTCCTCGAGCATGCGGACGCCGAGATAGGTCGGGCTCCCCGTTCCGGCGGAGCCGAACGAAAGTTTTCCCGGCCCGCGCTTGCCGAGCGCGACGAGCTCCGCGAGCGTCCGCGCGGGCACGGAAGGATGGACGCAGATCACGAGCGGCGCGACGACGCCGCGCGCAACCGGCACGAAGTCGCGCTCCGCGTTGTACGCCAGGTTCTTGTACAGGCTCGGGTTGACCGCGATCGCCGGATTCGCCGAGACGAGGAACGTATAGCCGTCGGGCGGCGACTTCGCCGCCGCCTCGGCGCCGATGTTGCCGCTCGCGCCCGGGCGGTTGTCGACGATGAATTGCTGCTTGAGCGACTCGGAGAGCGCGTGGGCGAGCTGGCGCGCATACAGGTCGGTGCCGCCGCCCGGCGACGAGGGCACGATGAACTTCACCGCCCGCGCGGGCCAGGCATCCTGCGCGGGCGCGGGCGAGCCCGTCAACGCGAGGAAAATTCCAACGGCCGATCCGAAACCCCGCTTCATGACGCTTCCTCCGGCGATCGAGTGTACGCCCGCCCGGTCCGTTTTGCGAAGCAGGGCCTTCACGAAACCGGCGCGGAGCGTGGCATACTGATCCCGGCAGCCGGGCAAGGAGCGGAGATGCGCGGCAGGACGATCACGATCGCGGGTGCGGTGCTCCTCTCCTTCGCCGGAGGGCTTGCCACCTCGCGCGCGGCCGCGCAGTACCCGAGCCGCATGGTCAAGGCGATCGTCCCCTACACGCCCGGCAGCAGCGCCGATCTGATCGCGAGAAATCTGGGCCCCAGGCTCTCCGAAGCCTGGAAGGTGCCCTTCGTCGTCGACAACCGCGCCGGCGCGAGCGGCATCATCGGCGTGCAGGCGGCGGTGGCCGCGCCCGCCGACGGCTACACCGTCCTCGTCATCGCCGACAACTTCGCCTCGGCGGCGAGCGT
>VBDM01000107.1 GCA_005881355.1 Betaproteobacteria bacterium | reverse complement strand
GAAGCCGATGTCGTCCAGCTTATGGACCTCAAGGAAGCGATCGCCGCCCTTGAGGGGGCGCTGCGCGCGGAAGCGCGCGGCGAGGCGCAGAACATGACGAAGACGCTGCTGCAATACGGGAAAAACAACTTGCATGCGATTGGTGGCAAGCTCGACAAGCTCGTTGGCACCAAAACCTGGACGCACACGCAAGGCGGCACTTGTCCGCTTCTGCTTCTCTGGGGCGCCGAGGATGGGTCGCTGGTCGCCGTGATCGAAGCCTTTGCCCTGGGCAATCTGCGCACCGGCGGCATCTCGGGTGTTGCAGCCGATTGGATGGCGAGACAGGATGCCCGCGTGATGGCCATCGTCGGCACGGGCAAGCAGGCGCTGGCGCAGGTCGGCACGATGCTCGCGGTGCGGCCGATCGAACGGCTGCAGGTGCACAGTCCGCGCAAGGAGTCGCGCGAAGCATTCGCAGTGAAGGTGCGCGAAGAGCTTGGCGTCGAAGCCGTGGCTTGCGCTTCGGTGGCCGAAGCCTGCAAGGGAGCCCAGATCGTCACGCTGGTGACGCGGGCGGCGCAGCCTTTCCTGACTGCAGGCATGCTCGACAAAGGCGCCCACCTGAACGCCGTGGGGGCGATCGCCCCGGACCGGGAAGAATTCGCGCAAGATGTATTCTCGCGCGCGACGCTGGTCGCGGTGGACAACCTTTCGGGTGTGCAGCAGCTCTCGCGCGAATTCACGACTCAATACGCCTCGTCGGGGTGGGACAAGGTGGTGCCGCTCTCCAGGCTCATCGCCTCCGCTCGCAGGCGCTCGGGCGCGGATGACGTTTCGCTCTTCAAAGCTATGGGCATGGGTATCTCCGATCTTGCGCTCGGCGCGGAGCTGGCCAAGCGCGCACGCGAACGCGGAATGGGCCGCGTGATTCCCCAACCGACGAAGCAGAAACCGCGGCTTGCAGGCGCGCGCGCCAAGAGCGCAGCCTAAGGAGTACGATTCATTCCTCGACCGAGGAGATGGCCATGAACGAGTTCAGGAAACTTTTTCAACCCATGCAGGGGCGCTTTCTCGACCGCGCGGGACAAGGCGCGCGCGACGAAAACGCTTACTGGACGCCGATCGTCGTCACGAAAAAAGATATCGATGCCGAAGTCGAGCGCCTGGCCGGCTTGCCCCAGACGGCGAACGGGCGGCGCGAGTCCCTGATCGTGCATCCGCTCGCGGCGGCCAACGCGCCAGGCTTTGCCCCAGGGATCCAGGTGAAGCTCTCGGTGCTGAAGCCCGGCGAGAAGACCGCGGCGTTCCGTCACAACGCTACCGAGGTGAACTTCTGCATCGGCGGCTCGGGGCACACCCTGATCGCGGGGAGGCGCATCGGCTTTGCGCAGTACGACGTGTGGAATCACCCGTCTTATGCGACCTACCGTCACGTCAACGACGGAAAAGATCTCCAGGTCCGTCTGACCTACTCGAACGCGCCTCTCCTACAGCACATGCAGGTCTACCTCCCCGAGGACGAGCCTTCGGCCGAGCTGCATCCGGTGGAGGACGCCGAGGAGAAAGCGCGTTCAAGCGATCCGCGCCGCAAAAGCCCCTACGGCATGATCCGGATCGGGGCCGAAGGCGGCATGCTGATGCCCTACGAGATCCTGATCAATCCCCAGACGGTCGAGTCGAAGCCGCTGCACTTCCCGTGGAAGGAGGTGAAGCGCGAGCTCGACAAGCTAGAGGCCCTGGGGAAGGATTATGTCGGCCGTCGGCTCTACATGATGTACAACCCGGTCACCGGCCGAACCAACGGCGTCACGCCGAATTTCTTCGCGACCATCACCATCCGCCCGCCCAAGATCGTCGATCGTCCGCACCGTCACGTTTCCGCGGCGATCAACTACTATTTCCACGGCGAGGGTTATTCCATGGTCGCGGGCAACCGCTACGAATGGAAAGCGGGAGACCTCATGCTTTCCGCCCCAGGCTGGGCGGTGCACAATCACGCCTCGTACGATGACCACGTCTACGAGCTCACCATCCAGGATCAGCCGCTCAATATCTACATGGAGTCGCTGCTGTGGCAGGAGGACCTGAAGAAACCGGCGGCGCTGCTCGGCAGCCAACCCGGCTTCGAGACCAACCGAAACAAGGCCGCCGCATGATTTGAGGGCGCCGGCTGTCGCCGGCAAAAAACGTTGTGAACAGCTAATTCTTCACCAAGGAGGCATCATGCAGAGTCCCGCTTCACGATACGTGTTTCCGGCTCTCGGCACGTTGTACCAACGGTGCGAGCGGTATGCTTGGCCGATACTTCGCGTCACCTATGGGCTGTGGTTCGTCCCTCACGGCTGCCAGAAGCTCTTCGGCTGGTTCGGCGGCAACATCCAAGGGGTGGCGAAGGGAATGGCTGCGGCAGGGATTGTTCCCGGTATGTTCTGGGCGTACTACATCGGGATCCTCGAACTCGTCGGCGGCCTTCTCCTGGCCGTCGGTTTCCTGACCCGGCCTGTGGCGGCGCTCTTCTTCGGCTTCATGGCCGTGGCGACGTTTTACTTCAACTGGCGCATCGGCTATTTCTGGACGAACCGGGGCCTGGAGATGCCGCTGCTCCTTTTGATCATCTCCGTGGTGATCCTGATTCGCGGCGGCGGCGAATACTCGGTGGACCAGCGCGTCGGGCGCGAGATCTGAAGGCGCGCGCGTCGCCCCCGCCGCCGGCGGGGGAATTGGGTGCTTGGGGCCCGCCGTTAGCGTCGGGCCGGTCCGCTATTCCGGTTTGATGTTGGCGTCCTTTGCGACCTTCGCGTACTTCGCGAGGTCGGACTTCATGACTTCGAGGAACTGCTCGGGGGTGCTGCCGAGCGGTTCGAGACCTACTGGTGCAAAGCGTTCCTTGACGATCGCCGGATCGCGCACGATGCGGTTGATCTCGGCGTTGAGCCGCTCGACGATCGAGCGCGGCGTGCCGGCGGGCGCCGTCACTCCGAGCCAGATATCGACGGCGTAGCCCGGGAGCGGCCCGGCCTCGGCCATGGTGGGCGCATCGGGAAGAATTGCGGTGCGCGCGGAGCCGGAGACTGCAATGGCGCGCAACTTGCCCGAGCGGAAATGCGGCAAGAGCGAGTTGACTGCGCCGATCGTGAAATCGATTTCTCCTGAAAGCAACGCCGGCACGATGCCCGCCGAACCCTTATAGGGCACGTGCACGATATTGATGCCCGTCATCGAGCGCAGCAGCTCGGCCGCGATGTGATGCGGCGCGCCGACGCCCGCGGTGCCGTAGGTGAGCGGCCTGGGCGCGGCCTTGGCGTAGGCGATGAATTCGTTCAGCGTTCGCGCGGGCGTGTTCGAATTCACCGCGAGCACGAACGGAATTGTCGCCGCGAGCACGATCGGCTCGAAGTCCCGGATCGGCTCGTAAGGCAGCTTCGATCCGATCGCAGCGCTCAACACGTGGCTGGATTCGGTCATGAGCAGGGTGTAGCCGTCGGCCGTCTGGCGCGCGACGTACTCGCGCGCGATCGTGCCGCCACCGCCCGGCTTGTTCTCCACGATGATCGGCTGGCCGAGCACGGGCTGCAGGCGCTCAGAGAGCAGGCGCGAAAGATAGTCCGGGGATCCGCCAGGCGGCAGCGGCACGACGAAGCGGATCGGTCGGCTCGGCCACGCGCCTACCTGCGCTCGAGCCTCGCCAACCGGCCACGCGAGCACAGCGCCTAGCGCCAGTGCAGTCCACGTCCGCAGCGTAAACATTTCCCCTCCGTTCGAGCTCAGCGCTTCTGGCTCGCGCTCGAAGCGCTCAGGTTGGTGTCGTATCCGGGGGCCACGCGCACGTCGACGACGCACACCGCCCCGCCCCGCACGGCCTGGATGCCTTTATCGATCGCCGAGCGCAACTCCGCCACTGTCGTGATCGGGCCGATGCCCTCGGCGCCTTGCGCGCGGGCAATCATCGCGAGGTCGATGTCGGGGCCGCTGATGCGCTGGCCGATCCAGCGGTTCTCGACCGGGCGCGAGCGTTCCTTCGCGACCCGCTCCTGGTGCAGCTCGTCGTTGAAGAACGAGCGGTTGTTGGCGACGAGAATGAGGCAGGGAATGCCGTAGTGCGTCGCGGTCCACAGCGCCGTCCCCCCCATCAGGAAGTCGCCATCGCCCATGATCGCCACGGGAAGCCGGCCGCTTCCCTTCAACGCAAGCGCCGCGCCCACGGTGATGCCGGGCCCCGCGCCCACTCCGCCGCCGCCCTCCGACCCGATGTAATCGAGCGGATGCCGGAAATGGCGGTAGGCCCCGTTCCAGCCGAGCGGCAGCCGGGTGATGCAGACGTCCATACCCTTCGTCGCCGCGTTCAGCGCATCGGCGAGCGTGCGGATCGAAACTACGTCGGGCGCCGGGTCCGGAAGCAACGTCGGGTTCGAGGCAACTGCCGCGGGGCGCGCCTTCACGGCGTCGAGGAGGAGCGGAACCGCCGCTTCCGGCTCGCACATCATGTACAGGTCGACGGGAGGCAAGCCCTGGTAGTCCATGCTCCAGCCGCGGTGCAGGTGCGCGTCGGGCGAGACCTGAATGACTCTCGCGCCGACCGGTTCGGCGCCCCAGGCCTGCTTGAGCACTCCGGCGGGATCGATCCAGTCGAGCGCGAGCACCACGTCCGCCTCGCGCAGCATCTTCGCCGTGTCGGGCGAAAGAAAGGTCGCCGGCGGCGCGGCGTGCAGCGGATGGTCGGTCGGAAAAACCGCCCCAAGCTTGATGTCGGTCAAAACTCGCGCCTGTAGCTTCTCCGCGAGCGCGACGCGTTGCTTCCAGGCCGATTCGCTTCTCGAGGCTCGGCCGGCGAGGATCACCGGATGCTTCGCGCCGGATAGAAGCTTCGCCGCGGCATCGACGAGGTGCGCGGCCGGCAGCACCGGATCGGGCGCGCGATGGCGCTTGACGTCCGGGAGCGGGGGAAGCGCGCCGATCTTCGCTTCCTGCAGCGCCGCGTCGAGGTTGATGTAGGTCGGGCCGCGCGGCGCGGTGTTGGCGATCTGCGCCGCGCGCAGGATGGCTTCGTACGCGGCGGGGACCGAGGCCGGTTGGTTGTCCCATTTGGTGTAATCGCGGACGAGCGCGCCCTGGTCCGACGCCGTGTGGATCCAGTCGATCCAGGGACGGCGCTTGGCCGCGTCCCACGGGCCGGTCGCGCCCAGGATCAGCACCGGCATGCGGTCGCACCAGGCGTTGAAGATCGCCATGCTCGCGTGCATGAGGCCGACGTTCGAATGCACCACCGCGCCCATCATTCTGCCGGAGGTTTTCGCGTAGCCTTGCGCGATCGCCACGGCGGACTCCTCGTGCAGGCACAAGAGCATCTGCGGGCGCGTGTTGCCGAGGTAGTTGACGATGCTGTCGTGCAGCCCGCGGTAGCTCGCTCCCGGATTGAGCGCGAGGTAGGGGATGTCGAGCGCGCGCAGCATCGCGGCGATGGCGTCGCTGCCCCAGATCTCCTTTTGCTCGGGACTGGCGACCGGTGACTCTGGGCGCACGGCGGGGGCGAAGGTTTCCTTGGCGTTCATATGCGTCTCGTGGTTACGTTGAGGCGGAGCCGCCGATCATAGCTTGCCCGAGATTGACCAGGCAATCAGCCGTGCGGCGCGGCGAGCGTCCCTATCGCGGCGAAGAGCGCTTCAATCGACTCGCGCGAAAGATTGCGCGTGATGAATACGATGCGC
>VBDM01000074.1 GCA_005881355.1 Betaproteobacteria bacterium | reverse complement strand
CAAGGAGGCACCGAGATGAAACTTTATTACCACCCCGTATCCACAACCAGCCGCCCCGTGTGGCTGTTCGTCGCCGAGAACGGTATCGACTGCGAGCTGAAATTCGTCGACCTGATGAAGGGCGAGCACTACCAGCCCGAGTACGTGGCGATCAATCCCAACCGCCTGGTGCCGGTGCTCGAGGACGGCGATTTCCGCCTGACCGAGAGCTCGGCGATCCTCAAGTACCTCGCCGAGAAGACCGGCTCTTCAACCTACCCGAAAGAGCTGCGCGCTCGCGCAAAGGTAAACGAGATGATGGACTGGATCAACACCCAGATCTGCCGCGAATTCGCCTACGGGCTCGTCTATCCGCAGATCTTCCCCGCCCACAAACGGCGCAGCGACGAGGCGCACGCGGGCACGATCGCGTGGGGCAAGGAGAAGGCGCAAGGATGGCTGAAGGTCCTCGATGAGAACCTGCTCGGGGCGAAGAAGAAATACCTCTGCGGCGAGAGAATCACGATCGCCGATTATTTCGGGGGTCCGTTCGTCGCGCTCGGGGAGATCCTGCGCTGCGACTACTCGGCGTATCCGAACGTCACCCGCTGGCTGGATCGAGTGAAGGCGCTGAAGAACTGGGGCAAGGTGCACGAGATCTTCTATGGATTCGCCGCCTCGCTCAAGGACAAATCTTTCGAAGCCGTCTGATACCCGGCCCGAGCGCCCGCGCTACCACCGCTGCCGATGGCGGAACCAGGGTTGATTGGGGGTCTTTTTCTTGTCGGGCCCCGCCTCCGGCGCCTCGGCGGCATCTGTCGGAGCGGCAGTTCGCTCCGCAGCCGGAGGAGAAGATTGCCGCTCGGCGCGTTTGCGCTTCTTTGAGCCCGAAGGCTTTTCCGGCGCCTCGTGGAATACCTTTCGCAGGCGGTCGAGGCCGCGAAGAATCGATTTCGAGAACTTTTCCGCCATAGCGAGACTGCCGCCCGAGTGACTGGATGGCGTCATTTTAGTACAACGGTCCGAAGTGCGGTCCAAGGGAGCAATCAAATGATGAGCGCAGACGCCGGCACGCCCAGGCCCATTCTTCCTTCTCTGGCGAGGATCTATCAGCCGCTCGCGCCGTACGGTTACGCGTTCCTGCGCGCATGCACGGGCGCGATGCTCATCCCGCACGGCGCGCAAAAGCTTTTTTTCGGCGGCGCCGCGGCTCTCGGCGGCAAGACGCTCGCCGCCTGGCCCGCGCCGCTTGCGTGGGCCTACGGCATCGGCGTGCTCGAATTTGTCGGCGGCGCTCTGCTTGTTCTCGGGCTCCTGACGCGTCCGATCGCGCTGCTCCTCGTAGTCGAGCTGCTTGTTTTTATTTTCAGCGTGCACATCGACAAAGGCTGGCTGTGGAACCGCGGCGGTATTCAGTACCCGCTTTTCCTTTTGGGTTTGTGCCTCGCGTTTCTGTTCCGTGGTGGCGGACATTATTCGCTCGATCGCGCGATCGGCAAGGAATTCTGATAAAAGGAGCAGGTCATGATCGACGAGACAAGCGCTATCGACGAGCACAGACTCGTCATCCCGGGGCTCGCGGGGCTGTACCGGCGGCTCGCGCCCCTCGCTTACGCTTTCACGCGGGTGGTTTTTGCGGTGGTTATCATTCCTTCGGGTTACGAGAAGGTATTCCAGGGCGGCGTGCACCGCATCGCCGNNNNCGGCAACATACTGAAGCTCGGCGTGGAACCGCCGCTGGTTTGGGCCTGGGCGGTGGGGTGCCTCGAGTTCTTCGGCGTGATCCTGCTCGCGCTCGGGCTTTTCACGCGCCCGGTGGCGTTTGCGCTGGCCGTCCAAATGGCGGTCATCACCTTTCGCATCCAGTTTGAAAACGGCTTTTTCTGGACTGCGCGCGGCTATGAATTCGCCTTGCTGTTGACTCTGGCGTGCGTCGCCTACGTCATCGGCGGGGGCGGGCGCTATTCACTCGACCGGAAAATCGGCAGGGAGTTCTAGACACGAAAGGAACGCGATGAGCATAATTTTGTTCCGCTGTCGCCGCCCGGGCAGAGCGGTGGCTCCGGCCGTCGACCCGAGGAATGACCGAGGGATCTACGACACGTATTTCAGTTTCAGGTGCCAGTCGCTGCCCCGACCTTCGGGTGTGAAGTCGAAGAGATTCCACCGGGCGGACAGTGCACAAATCAGGTAAAAGACACTCTCTTTGGCACCTATGGCGATGGCCACCTACGCGATCGGCGACGTTCAGGGCAGCTTTGAAGAGCTCCAGGCACTGCTCGGAACGATCGGTTTCGAGCGCAACAAGGACTGCCTGTGGTTCGTCGGCGATCTCGTCAACCGTGGCCCGGCGTCGCTTGCCACGCTGCGTTTCGTACGCGATCTGAGCGCGCGCGCGCGGACCGTGCTCGGCAATCACGATTTGCACCTGCTCGCGCTCGCTCACGGAGTTGTCAAGGAACGCGAAGACGACACGCTCGCAGAGGTGCTCGCGGCGCCCGATCGCGACGAGTTGCTCGACTGGCTGCGGCGCCTGCCGATGATTCACGTCGAGGGGGATTACGTGCTGGTTCACGCGGGTCTGCTGCCGCAATGGGACGCCGCCAGCGCGAAAACGCTCGCGAGCGAGGTCGAGGCGGAACTGCGCGGACCCCGGCACCGGGAATTCCTCGCGCAACTCTACGGCTCGCGCCCGGACCGGTGGAGCGACAGCTTACGGGGGATCGACCGCCTGCGCGTGATCGTCAACGCCATGACCCGCTTGCGCTTCTGCACGCCCGACGGAGTCATGGAGTTCCACACCAAAGGCGAGACGACCGAGGCTCCCGCCGGCCATCTGCCGTGGTTCGACGTGCCGGGCAGGAGAAGCGCGGACCACACGGTGATCTGCGGCCATTGGTCGGCGCTCGGTTTGCGCGTCGCACCCCAACTCCTCGCGCTCGATTCAGGGTGCGTTTGGGGCGGGAAGCTCACTGCGATTCGCCTGGAAGACAGGCGTGTGTATCAGGTGCCCTGCGCGGCTAATGCTGCGCTCGTGAAATCCTCTGCGGCGCAGGCACGCCCAGCGCCGCTGCGATAGCGGCTTCGGTCTTTTCTGCGAGGGAGCGCCGCGTCTGGCCGCGCACCGAAATCGGCGCGAGGAGATGGAGTTCCGCTACCATGTGGCGGGTCGAGACGATGGCCCAGACGGATTCAAGCAACGAGGTTTCGCCGACGTAGCCGGCGGCATCGGTATGCCGGCCCGCGCTGTCGAGATAGCGCAGCGCCACGGGCTGCAGCGTGGCCGCCGCGTCGAGGGCCGGCTGGAACAGCGCCGCGTGAAAGCGCTCAAGGCTTCGCCCGAAGGTCGTTATTCCCTCGGGGCAAACTGCGACCAGCGCGCCGCGCTCGAGTTCTCCGGCTACTGCCTGGCGGGCGCGCACCGCCGCGGAGCGCTTGCCGCGCTCTATGTACAAAGTGCCAACCAGCGTGCACAACCAGCCCACGACCGGCCAGCTGCGGACTTCCGACTTGGCGACGAAAGTCGCGGGAAAGGTCGCGTCGATCACGAAGATGTCTAGCCAGGAGATGTGATTGAGGGCGAGCATGCAGCGCTCCGGGAGCTTTTTCGGCGCGTTTTGCTCGCGCACCGACACCGACAGGATCGAGAGCAGTGTTCTCGACCAGCGGCGCTTTTGCGCGTTCTGCTCGGCCTCGGAGAGTTTCGGGTAACGCAACCAGGCGATGGCAAGACCGCGCACAAGGTGCAGCGCAAGCCTCGCCAGGCGAACCAGGCGCAGCGGAACCGGCGTGCGGTTGGCCGCCATCGTGTATTTCTCCTCTCGGACCAGGCGGCATTCTACTGGTTGGCGGCGAAGAGCCGCGCCGCGACAAACGAAAAGGGCGCAGTTCCTGCGCCCTTTTCGGACCGGAGCTGAAAACTCTAGTGAGTGACGCGAGTCTTGCCGCCTCCGGTCACGAGACGCACCCGTTCCCCGGGACGGAATTCTTCGTCGGCTTCCTGCGCGATCGCGCGCAGCTCGCCGTTGTCCAGCCGCACGGTGATCTCGACACCCTTTTTCTGGGTGGCGCCCCGCTCGATGGCCGAGCCCGCCACCCCGCCGACCACCGCGCCGAGGATCGTGCCTACGCCCGAGCCCTTGCCGCCACCGACGTCGCTGCCGGCGATGCCACCCACGGCTCCCCCCGCGAGCGTGCCGATCTCGCCCCGCGTTCCCTCGATCATGACCTGGCGCACCGATTCCACCGCGCCCATTCGCACCGTTTGCTCGCGTCCGGTCTGGCCCGGGGTGTAAACGGCCCCGGAACTCGAAGGGGTGTAGCAGCCGGCAAGAGCCAGAGGTAGTGCGACTGCTGTGGCCACCAGGATTGCCCATTTCATGATGTTCTCCTCAAAGGTCGGACTCGAAATTTTCGCGAAACAGCTGCGCGATCTCGTCGCGGCTTACCTTATGGTTCTGGCCCCCGCGCGAAGCGATCTTGATCGCTCCCATGAGCGCCGCGAGCCTGCCGGTCTTTTCCCAATCGAAGCCCGCGGCGATGCCATAGAGAAGGCCGGCGCGATACGCGTCGCCGCAGCCAGTGGGATCCACCACTTCGGTCGCCTTAACGCACGGGATGTCGATCCGTTGACCGTCCACGTAGATGATAGACCCTTCCGCGCCCCGGGTAAGAATGAGCGCTTTGAGACGATGCACAAACTCTTCGAGCTTGCTTCCGGTGCGCTCCTCGAGGAGCCGGCCTTCGTAGTCGTTGACAGCGAGATAGCTCGCCTGCTCGACGAAAGTGAGGAGCTCTTCGCCCGAAAACATCGGCAGGCCCTGGCCCGGGTCGAACATGAACGGAATGCGGAGCCCTGCAAGCTCGCGCGCGTGTTGCAGCATGCCCTCGCGCCCGTCGGGCGCAACGATCGCCAGGTGCGCGCCGAGCTCCGCTGTTATTTTGTTCAGATGCGAATAATTCATCGCCCCGGGATGGAAGGCCGTGATCTGGTTGTCGTCCAGGTCGGTGGTGATGAACGCCTGGGCGGTGAGCGTATCGGGCACCTGTCGCACGCAATCCTGCTCGATGTCGAGCCGCTCGAGTCGCTCAAGATAAAGCAGGGCATCGTCGCCGACGGTGGCCATCATCAGTGGATCGGTGCCTAGGAGCTTGAGGTTGTAGGCGATATTGCCGGCGCAACCGCCGAACTCTCGCCGCAGCTCGGGAACGAGGAAGGACACGTTCAGGATGTGGATCTGTTCGGGCAGGATGTGCTCCCGGAAACGGCCGCGGAATACCATGATGTTGTCGTACGCGATCGAGCCGCAGATCAAGGTGCGCATAAAAAGAGAGAAGTGGAAAGACGAAAGTCGTAGTCCGCGGAGAGGACGGCTCGGTGCGAAGATCTCGCGGGTCTCTTTATCCGCGCGTTTCCGCGTTCATCCGCGGTCGATTTCCTGGCAACGCGCTGCTGGGAGCGCGAAGCATAACGGAATTTGCGGCGGGCGGCAGCCCCCGACCCGATGTTCCTACAAATAAAACAAATAGAGCCGATAGCCGGTCGGCTTGAGCGCCGCCGCCTCGATATAGACCCGGATCTGGAGTTCACCCCCGGCGGCAAAGCCGGGCTCCGACCGCGCGCCCTGCGGAGCATAGTCCCGAGGCATCAGCACACGCCGGGCGACTGTCTGGTCCAGGGCATTGGTGAGAGTCAGCTCCAAAGCCGGAAACGCCTGGATGAAACCGGCCCGGTTCCTGAGCGTTGCGGTCAGGACCATCACACTGGGAAGGGTGCTGTCGGCCTGAAGGTCGGAGGACTCGATACCGAGCAGTTCCGCACGCCGCGGGAGCGGTACATCGCAGCCGAGCTCGGCGCAGATGCGATGGACGAGCGGCTTTGCTTCGGGCAGCAGCACCGCGATCTCGCCGCGGTAGCGATAGGCCGCTTGTCCCGCGAGCGCGAGCACAAGGAACGCGGTCCCGAACCACCACAGCCAGCTCGAACGCCGGTGCGGCCGTGGCCCGAAGTCAAATGCCGCGTCCTTCTCGGTGTAGAGCATGGGTGCCGTGGAGGCGGGCGGACCATCGAGCTCCGGCAGGACAGAACGGCCGGACGGCCCCGGGCTCAGCGCGGCGAGCGCATCGAACAGAGCACCACAGCGTCCGCAGCGGACCTGGCCCGCGCGCGCGCGAAGTTGCGACTCGGTAACGCGAAACGCGGTGGCGCAGGCCGGACAGCGTGTGATCATGCTCATAGTCGCACCCCCGACAGACACGCCCAGCCTTCGGACTCGGTGCGTGGCGCGAACTTGATCCAGGGAGCGTAGCTCTTCTCGATCTCGCTAGCCTGGTCCGGGAGAATCCCCGAGAGCGCGAGTCGCCCGCCGTGCCTGATGCGCGATGCGAGCAGCGGAGCGAGCACCTTCAGAGGATTCGCAAGGATATTGGCGACCACGACATCTGCCGTGAACGTAAGCGGCGAGAGCCCGTCTAGAAATCGGGCCTCAACGCCATTGCGCTTGGCGTTGGCGCGGGCGACGGCTACGGCGTCGGGATCAATGTCGACGCCGACTGCCTGGCGCGCTCCGAGCTTCAGCGCGGCGATAGCCAATATACCGGAACCGCAGCCGTAGTCGAGAACGGCCTCGCCTCCCCCAATGGTGCGATCGAGCCACTGCAGGCACAGGCGAGTGCTTGGATGGTCGCCGGTGCCGAACGCGAGCCCCGGATCGAGCAGGAGGTTGATGGCGTCCGGTTCGGGCGGAACGTGCCAGCTAGGCACTATCCATAGCCGCCCCGATACGCGGATCGGCCCAAACTGTGCCCGCGATTTCGCGACCCAATCCTCATCGGGGACGCCTCGCAGCTCGTGAGGCGGGACGGGCAGCTCAGCCGTTTCGCAGGCGCGAAGGAGCCGTTCTTCGGGGTCGTCTTGAGCCCGCCACAAAGCCGTGAGTTTCACCCGCAGCCATGTTGCGGATTCACCCGGCTCACAGGGAGCCTCCGCGGCCGTACCTGTGCGGGCATCTTCGAAGGTGACCGAAAGCGCTCCCACCTCGAACAGCGCGTCGCAAAGGCGCTCGACGCGCCCGGCGTCGAGTTCCAGGACGAGCGCGGTCAACGTCACGTCTCGATCCTTACTTCGCGGCGTCGCGTTTCTTCTGCTGGGAGAGCTTCTGCTCAAGGTAATGGATGTTCACCCCTCCCCTGATGACTTGGTTGTCGAGCAGGAGCTCCTGGTGCAGCGGGATGTTGGTCTGGATGCCCTCTATCACCATCTCCGAGAGCGCGATGCGCATGCGCCGAATCGCCTGATCGCGGTTTGCCCCGTAGGCGATGACCTTGCCGATCAGCGAGTCGTAGTTGCTGGGTACGGCGTAGCCCTGGTAGATATGCGTGTCGACCCGGATGCCCGGCCCCCCGGGCGGGTGGTAGGAGGTGATGCGCCCCGGCGATGGCGTGAATCGAAACGGATCCTCGGCGTTGATGCGGCATTCGATCGCATGGCCGCGGAATTCGATGTCTTTCTGACGCACGGAAAGTCGCTCCCCGGCAGCGACGCGGATCTGCTCCTGAACGATGTCGACGTGTTCATCTCGATAAAGTAGAACTCGCCTTCCTCGTAGAGGAACTCGAAAGTGCCGGCTCCTCGGTAGCCGATCTTGCGGCACGCCTCGATGCAGCGCTCGCCGATGCGCGCACGCAGTTTCGGGGTGATGTCGGGGGCGGGGGCTTCTTCCATGACCTTTTGATGACGTCGCTGCATCGAGCAATCCCGCTCGCCGAGATAGATCACGCTCTTGTGTCCGTCGGCGAGCACCTGCACTTCGATGTGACGCGGGTTCTCGAGATACTTTTCCAGGTATACGGTGGGATTGCCGAATGCCGCTTCGGCTTCGGCCCGCGTGATACTGATCGCGCTCTTGAGAGCCGCTTCGGTGTGCACAACACGCATGCCGCGTCCGCCGCCCCCGCCCGCCGATTTGACGATAACCGGGTAACCGATCTTTCTCGCGATCTTGAGGGCCTCCTCGGGTGCATCCGGGAGCGATCCATCGGAACCGGGAACGCACGGCACTCCGGCTTTTTCCATGACCTGTTTTGCGCTGATCTTGTCACCCATCAACCTGATGGTCTCCGCCGTGGGGCCGATAAACGTGAACCCGCTCTTGTCCACGCGTTCGGCGAAGTCGGGGTTTTCAGAGAGAAATCCGTAGCCCGGGTGAATCGCTTCGGCGTCGGTGACCTCCGCCGCGCTGATGATGGCTGGGATATTGAGATAGCTGGCACTGGAGGCTGCCGGCCCGATGCATACCGACTCGTCGGCGAGCTTCACATACTTGGCGTCGCTATCCGCCTCGGAATGCACTACCACGGTCTTGATGCCCATGTCGCGGCAGGCGCGCTGGATGCGTAGGGCAATCTCGCCGCGGTTGGCGATCAGAACTTTCTCGAACATGATTTGGAGAAAAGGGTTTTAGGCAGGCTTTGATATAGGGAACATGAAAGGGGCCTTTGCCCCTTTTCGATAACCTGCTACCCGATCATCAGTTCTCGACCATGATTGCCTTGATCACGCCGTTCTTGTCGGCCTCGATTTCGTTCATCAGCTTCATCGCCTCGATGACGCAAATGGTCTGCCCGGCCTCAACCGTATCACCAACCTCCACGAAAGGCTTTGCGCCAGGGGAGCCCGCCCGGTAAAAGGTGCCGACCATCGGCGACTTGACTATATGGCCTTCGAGCGATGTCGGGACCTCGGGAGCGGGCGCAGCGACCGGAGCCACCGGCGCTGCGGATACCGACTGAACCGCGGGCGGGCTGGCGGCAGGAGCAGAGGCAGGAAGGGCGCCTGCTTCGCCTCCGCCTGAACCGCTTTTGACGATCTTGACTTTTTCCTCGCCCTCGGTGATTTCCAGCTCGGCTATCCCCGAGTCCTCGACGAGGTCGATCAGTTTTTTTAGCTTCCGCAAGTCCATGCTGGCCTCCTTCCGCTCCCGGACGCGCACGCCTGGTCGCGCGAGGTTCGTCTCAAGCACATCGGGGAGATCCCCAACAGCCGGTCAGGTTGATTGCAGTGCGAACTGCAGCGCAAGATCGTAGCTTCGGCTGCCCAGCCCGCAGATCGTGCCGACCGCTAGGTCGGAAAAGTACGAATGACGCCGGAATGGCTCCCTGGAATAGATGTTTGACAGGTGCACTTCGATGAAGGGAATCTTTACCGCGGCAAAGGCGTCGCGAAGCGCCACGCTGGTATGGGTCAAACCCCCAGGGTTGATGATGATCCACGAAATGCGCTGCTGCTTCGCACCTTGTACGCGCTCGATTAGGGCTCCTTCGTGGTTGCTCTGGAAGACCTCCAGCGTCGCCCCTTCGCGCTTGGCCATGCGGCTTAGCCGCTCGTTGATGCTCTGGATGCTTTCCTTCCCATAGATCCCCGGCTCACGGGTACCCAGCAGGTTAAGGTTGGGACCGTGCAGGACGAGAATGTTCTTGAGCCTTCTCGGGGGTGCTTCGGAGGCACGCTTCGGTTTGGACATAGCGGGAAGTTTGACGCAGTTGGCCGCAAATTGTCTAGTATTTGCAGCATTTTCAAGCTGAATGAAAGGCTTAGTTAAACTGAGCCGTGAGTATCTCGGGACCCCGAGCTCTAGATGAGCTCGATGTAGAGCTTTCGATGCATGTTCGACGGCGATCGATTATGTTGGCCGCCGTTCAATGAAAATCTCGGGCCTCCCGGGTGTTAGCTATCCTGCGGGAACACAAGCTGGGTCACCGCCTGGATCCCGGCGCGCTCGATCGGTCGCCCCGCGAACGTGGTTTTCAAGGTGCCGCGCTCGTCCTTCAGAGTGTGGATCGCCAAATTGACCGGTACGCCCTGCCAGTCGAGTTTCAACACCGACACGGCGCGCGCTTGGTCTCCGGCAAAGTGACGCTGTTCGGAAATATCGTAAGGAATATTGCGGTTCAGGAGAAAAAGCTCTACCGATTTGCAGTCATCGGTGAATAGCTGCAAATCGATGTCGCTGTACCTCCCGGCCGTGCCCTTGAGCACGGCGCCGGCGAGATAAGGGCGAAACTGCTCCAGCAAGCGCATCGCCTCGAGCGCCCTCTCGCGCAGATATCGAATGCGCTCGCGCTGCTCTTCGCCCTGGTAGAGCGATTGGTAGGCCCGTAGCTCAGCCTCGATTTCCTCGTTTTTCGGCAGCGATTGCGTGTCTTCGGCCCCCAGCTGGCGTGCGGCCTTGCGCTTCGCATGGGCGAAATCCTCGATACCATCCTCGGCCATCATGCGCGCGGCAGCAGCAGCGATGCGCGCGCGCATCAGTTGCTGCCTTGGGTTGCTGTCTTTCGGCATGGAGAAAAAGCAGGCCGGTTCGGCCATGATACCGCAGGCGGAAAACGCGGCGAAGTAGGCTAGAATCGTGCCCTTTTCAATGACGCGCTCTTGTCGCGGCGCGCTTTTCCCTCGGGACCCGTGCACATCCACATCCTCGGTATCTGCGGCACTTTCATGGGGGGCATCGCCGCGATCGCCCAGGCGGCCGGCCACCGTGTCACGGGATGCGACGCCAATGTTTATCCGCCGATGAGCATGCAGCTCCTCGCCCAAGGCATCGAGCTGTTCGAGGGCTACGGCGCCGATCAGCTCGCGCTGAAGCCAGATCTTTGGGTGATAGGCAATGTAGTGAGCCGTGGTAACTCCCTCATGGAGGCGATCCTCGACCAAGGCGACCATTATGTTTCCGGTCCCCAGTGGCTCGCCGACACCATCCTGGCGGATAAGAGGGTGCTTGCCGTGGCAGGAACCCACGGAAAAACAACGACTTCATCAATGCTGGCGTGGATTCTCGAGGACGCCGGTCTCGCCCCAGGATTCTTGATCGGCGGTATTCCGCAGAATTTCGGAGTATCCGCAAGGTTAGGAAATAAAAAGCATTTCGTCATCGAGGCCGACGAATACGACACGGCTTTCTTCGACAAGCGCTCCAAGATGGTGCATTACCGGCCCAAGGTCGCCATTTTGAATAATATAGAGTTCGATCATGCTGACATCTTCGCCGATCTTGCTTCGATCGAGACACAATTTCATAATTTCATTCGAACGATCGCCAGTTCCGGTCAGCTGATAGTAAACGGCGCCGATCCGGCGATAGAGCGCGTGCTTGATCGAGGCTGCTGGACTCCGGTTGAGCGGTTTGGCGTCAAAGAGGGCTGGAGCGCGAGCAAGGTCGCAAAGGGCTGTTTCGATGTGCTTTACCAGGGGATGTTCGTCGGCCAGCTTTGCTGGGAATTGCTCGGGGAGCACAACCGTCAGAACGCGCTCGCCGCGATCGCCGCCGCGCGCGTTGCCGGCGTCGATCCGGCGCGCGCCGTGCAGTCGCTCGCGCACTTCAAAAGCGTCAGGCGCCGCATGGAGCTGCGCGGTACGGCGGCGGGTGTCGCGGTCTGGGACGACTTCGCCCACCACCCGAGCGCCATCGCCGCGACGCTTGCAGGGCTGCGGGACCATGTGGGACGTGCGCGTATTTTGGCCGTGCTGGAGCCACGCTCCAACACCATGAAAGCCGGTGTGATGAAGGATCGTGTGCCCGCGAGTCTTGAGCACGCCGACCGGGTTTTTTGCTATAGCGCGAACTTGGGCTGGGACGCAACGGCGACCCTCGCACCGCTGGGGGAGCGTGCCCGCTGCGAGGCCGATCTGGAGCGACTGGTCGGAGCGATTTCCGCCGAAGCGCAGCCGGGCGATCAGGTGCTCATCATGTCGAACGGAGGTTTCGGGGGCATCCACGACCGGCTTCTCGCCGAACTTTCAAAACGGGCGGCCGAAGCATGATCAACCATCTGCACGGATTCAACAGTAGTCCAGCGCGGGGATCACACGCTCGCGAGCTTGCCCAAGCACATTCCGCTGATCCTGGAATTCGCCAGCGTGGATTGACTACTTCAGCACCTTCCAGACCGAGCTCCCGTTTTTGAGCGCGTAGCGCGCCAGTGCTTTTTCGTCGAATCCGAAACCCAGACCCGGGGTCTCGGGCATGAGTAGCATGCCGCCGCTGGCCTTGAGCTGCGTGTCGATGAGACGCCGGAAATTGAGTACTTGGTCATCGGGGAAGAACTCAACGTAGCGCGCATTCGGGGTCGCCGCCACGAGGTGCGCGTGCAGGTCGTGAAACCAGTGCGGGCAGACGGTGACGCCGAAGCTCGCCGCGGTCGCGGCGATTTTTCTCCATTCGGTGACCCCGCCGCACACGAGGGCGTCGGTCTGCAGGATCTGCGCGCCGCCCTTGTCGAGAATCTCCTTGAAATGCCAGCGCCCCGTGCCGATCTCGCCGGTCGCCACCATGACGCGCGTGAGCTTCGCAAGGCGCGCGTGATTGTCGATGTCGTCGGGGAAAAACGGCTCCTCGATCCAATGGCGATCGTAGAGCTCGAAGCGCTCCATGTAGCGCATCGCGGTCGGGAGGTCGTGCCAGGTGTTGTTCGCGTCCAGCATCAGTTCGACTTCGGGTCCGATCGCCTCGCGCGCGGCCTTCACTCGGGCTTCCTCTTCCTCGGGCGAGAGTCGTCCGACCTTCATTTTCACCGCGTGAAACCCCGCTTCAACGTAGCGAGCCATCTCCTCGCCGAGTTTTTTCGGCGTTTTGCCCTCGAGGTAGTAGCCGCCGCTCGCATAGGCGGGAACAGCGTCGTCCACCACTGCGCCCAGGTATTTATAGAGAGGCAGATTCACCGCTCGCGCGTTAAGATCCCAGAGCGCGCAGTCGAGGATCGAAATGGCGCGCATGACGCTGCCGGCGCGCCCGTGCAAGAGCGTCTCCTGGAACATGCGCTGCCACAGGCCCTCTACGAGCAGGCTGTCGTGGCCAAGCAGAATGGGTGCAAGCAGCTGCTCCACGGCCTGCGCGACGAGCGTTCCGCCCGAAGAGCCGGCGTAGCAGAAGCCGATGCCTTCAATGCCGCCAGCCTGCACCCTGACAACTCCATAGTCGCGCGCGGATACGGTGCGCGTGGCGAAGCTGGTCACGTTTTCCAAGGGGACCCGCGCGGTCGCGACGGAAATCGTTTCGATCTTGGCCATTCTTCGGTCCTTGTTTTTCTTCCTGGAAGACGGGGAGGGGCGCTACGATATAATTATCGCATCCATCGGGCCGGCGCGACGCGGCTCCCCGTTGCGGTCCCTCTCGTGAACGTTCTGTACGAAGACGACGGCACTTTCAAGGTCGCCGCGGTTCTCGCCGACGGCGAGAACTCGCTCCAAGTCCAGACGCCGCACGGCAAACGCGCCAAGATCAAGGCAAAGGACGTACTGCTGCGCCTTCCGGAACCCGGCG
Organism: Betaproteobacteria bacterium; assembly: GCA_005881355.1. GTDB lineage: Bacteria > Pseudomonadota > Gammaproteobacteria > Burkholderiales > SG8-39 > VBDM01. The sequence continues at coordinate 1,196 of VBDM01000074.1, read as the reverse complement.
CCGCGGAACTGCTTGCGCAGGCCGAGACGCTGGCAGGGGGGATCGAAACCGATTTCCTTTGGGAGTGCTGTGGCGGGGAGGAGTTCGGCTTCGCCGAGCTCGCGCGCGAGTACTGCGGTCGCGCGCCCTCGGCGGTGGAGGCGGCCGGAATCCTCGTGAAGCTGCATTCCGCGCCCATGTACTTTCACCGCAAAGGCAGGGGGCGATACCGGGCGGCGCCGCCCGAGACGCTTCGCGCCGCGCTGGCCGGGATCGAGCGCAAAAAGCAACAGCAATTGCAGATCTCCGCCTGGGCGGAACAGCTTGCAAACGGCGCGCTTCCCGAAGCACTCCTGCCGCTTCTCGCGCAGCTTCTGTACAAGCCCGATCGCAACCGGGCTGAAACCAAGGCGCTCGAGGAGGCTAGCGCAAGGACCGGTCTGCCTCCGGCAAAGCTGATCGAGCGCTGCGGCGCGCTGCCGTCCAGCCACGATTACCACCTGAATCGGTTTCTTTTCGACTATTTCCCCAAGGGAACGGGTTTCGCCGCCGGGTTGGAGGCTACCGAGCCGAGGAATCTCCCGCTTGCCAATACGCATCGTGCATTCAGTCTTGACGACGCGGCCACCACCGAAATCGACGACGCGTTTTCGGTGACAACGCTTCCCGGTGGGGGCTTGCGGGTCGGCATCCACATCGCCGCGCCGGGACTCGGGTTCGTGCCCGGATCGCCGCTCGACGCGGTGGCGCGCGAGCGCCTCTCGACGGTGTACCTGCCCGGTTACAAGTTCACCATGCTGCCGCCCCAGGCGATCGAGCCCTTCGCCCTCACAGAAGGGGCCGATCGTCCGGCGCTTTCCCTCTATCTGGACGTGCGCGGTGTCGATTTCGCAATCGAGAACCGCCACTCCCGCGTCGAGCGCGTGCCCATCGCCGCGAACCTGCGGCATCACGCCGTTGAAGAACTGGACACGGCCTTTCAGGCCGGAGAATCGCGCGAGGACATCCCGTTTTCGCGCGAGCTGAACACGCTCTGGAAGTTTGCGCTCGCGCTGGAGAAGGCGCGCGGGAAGCCTTCTACGGTCCCGGAGCGCCCTGATTACACTTTCCGCGTCGAGGGACGCGACGAAAACGCCCGTGTTACGATCGCCGAGCGTCGGCGCGGCACGCCGCTCGATAAACTGGTCTCCGAGCTGATGATTACGGTCAACAGCACC
>VBDM01000073.1 GCA_005881355.1 Betaproteobacteria bacterium | reverse complement strand
ACGATGAGTTCCAGCGCCACATGGAGCGCTACTGGTGCCTGAGGTGGTTGCTGCAGGAAGCAATCGACGTTGCGAGAGCGGAGGTGGTGCGCGAGAATCTGGTCAAGTTCGATGGCCTGCCGTTGTACGCGAGAGTGCCGTCGCTGCCCGAACTCGCGCCTGGCACCGGCGTCGAAATCGCGGTGGCCGAAATCGACCTTGTCGGAGCCGATCTCAAGTGTGTATTCCGGCGCCGCGCCGACGCGTCGTAGACGTCACCCTCATGAGACAGAACTCTAAAAAAGGCCTAGAATCATATG
>VBDM01000072.1 GCA_005881355.1 Betaproteobacteria bacterium | reverse complement strand
CGCCGAACCAGAGGTCCACGCTCAGGCGAACCTAGACGGCGGGGGCGATACGGACCTGGATCGCCGCGCGAGCTCACCGCTTCCGAGCCTTCAGTTGGCTGAACGCGGCACGGATCTGAAGCAGGCAACGCGCCGCGTGCAGGAGCTGGAGATGCGACAGAGACAGCTGCTCTCGCAGACCCAGTCGCGGAAGGAGGTCGCGGCGGCCGGGGTCCAGGCCGAGGCGAAGTCGCGGGTCTCGGGGGTAGAACTCGCCGAAAGCGCTCTGCTCATCGCCCGCATGGAAGCGCAGATCGCGCGCCAGATCGAGGAATACAACAAACGCCCGCGCAAGGTTTTCGTCGGAGCGCGCGCCGCCGAGGTTCGCTACGCGCTTTACGTGGAAGATTGGCGCCAGAAGATCGAGCGCATCGGCAATCTCAACTATCCCGAGAGCGCGCGCGGCAGAATCTACGGCAGCCTCCGGCTTACGGTCTCAATAAATTCCGACGGCACGGTGGTCGGCGTGGATCTCGAGCAATCCTCGGGATACAAGATCCTGGATGCTGCCGCGCAGCGAATCGTCGAGCTCGCCGCGCCCTACGCCAAGTTCCCGCCCGACATCCGCAAGGAAACCGATATCCTGGTGATTACGCGCACCTGGCATTTCGCGCGCGGAGACAAAGTTTTCAGCGACTGAGGAAGCGCGGAATTCGGTCACCCACCGAAGCGGCGTTCACCGCGCTGCGCGAATCGGGCCGGCGGCGCTACTCCCGAATGAGACTGCTCGTCTTACTGTGGAAGCTGTTCAGCTATCCCGTCGGGATGGCGCTCGTCTGTGTGGCGATCTACGAGTTCTGGTTCTTTGCGCAAATTCTGCATTGGGTCGACCACAACCCCGCGACGACGCGGTTCATGGAGGTGCGCCTCGAGGCGTTGCGGCAGAAAAACCCGACGGCTGCGCTCGAGCAGAAATGGGTGGACTATGAACACATTTCGATTCATCTGAAGCGCGCCATCATCGTTGCCGAAGACGCGAGGTTCATCGATCACGAAGGCTTCGACTGGGAAGGCATTCAGCGGGCGATGGGTAGGAATCTGCGGAGCGGAAAAGTCGTCTCAGGGGGCTCGACGCTCACCCAGCAGCTCGCGAAGAACCTGTTTCTTTCCGGCGAGCGCAGCCTGCTGCGCAAGGGCCAGGAGGCGATACTCGCCGCGATGCTTGAGGCCGCGATGGACAAGCGGCGCATTTTCGAGATCTATCTCAATGTCGCCGAGTGGGGCGAAAACGTGTTCGGAGCCGACGCGGCGGCGCGCTACTATTTCGGCGTCGGCGCGGCGAGCCTCGCACCCGATCAATCGGCGCGTCTGGCCGCGATGCTTCCGCGCCCACGCTACTATGATCGCAACCGCGGGTCGGCCTATCTGGCGGGCTACAGCGAAAGCATTCTGGAGCAGATGCCCGCTGCGCAGGTTCCCTAGCCTCTCCAACGCTGGCGCCCTCTAGGATTGGCTTGCCGCGCGGCGGCCGCGAGGGACGTCGATTCCCATCAATAGGAGAAGGCCGACAACGAAGAACCCGCCCGTCGCGAGCATAGCGAGACGATGGTTGCCTTCGGTCATCCAGGTCACGGCGCCGTAGGTGATAGGGCCCACGATCGAGGACAGTTTTACTGCGAGGCCCCATAGGCCGAAAAACTCGGCGAGCCTGTCCTCGGGGCTCAGGTAGCCGACGAGCGCGCGGCCCGCCGACTGCGAGGAACCGAGGCACAATCCGGCAAGATTGGCGGCGACCCAGAAAAGTCCTGGCCCCGAAGCAGCCCAGGCGATCAGCGTCGTCGCGATCCAGAGGAGTAGCGTG
>VBDM01000057.1 GCA_005881355.1 Betaproteobacteria bacterium | reverse complement strand
TGTGGTGGAACGAGAACTTCACGAAGGTATTCGGCCCGCCCCGCGAGAAGCCGGACGGCAGCGTCAAGTCCTGGTACGAAAGCATCCATCCCGACGACCAAGGCCGGGTGATCGCCGGCGTGCATCTCCTGATCGGCGCGGGCGGCGAGAACTGGAGCGACGAATACCGCTTCGGGCGGCACGACGGCAGCTTCGCCTACGTGCTTGACCGCGGTTACGTGATCCGCGACGGCGCGGGGCAGGCCATACGCATGATCGGCGCGATGGCCGACATCAGCTCGCGCAAGCAGGCCGAGGAGCGAATCCACGACCAGGCGCTGCAGCAGCGCCTGATCGCCGAGTTCGGCCAGCAGGCGTTCGCGAGCACCGACCTCGAGGATGTGCTCAGCCGCGCCGTGGAGCTCGTTTCCGTGACGCTCAAGGCCGATTATTGCAACGTGCTCGAGCTCGAACCCGACGGCAAACAATTGGTCATCAAGGCGGCCTGCGGCTGGCCGGGTGAATTCAAGGGGCGCCGCACCGTGCCGGTGCGCCCGGGAAGCCGCGTCGAGCTCGTGCTGTCGCGCCGCGAGCCGCTCGTGATCGAGGATCTGGGCGCGGATCCGCGCTTTTCGGACTCGCCGCTGCTGAATGTGGGCGTGCGCAGCGGCATCCAGGTGCCCGTGCTCGGAACAGCCGGAACTTTCGGGATATTGAGCGCGCACGCGCGCCAGACGCGGCGCTTCACGCCGGAGGACGTGAGCTTCCTGCAGAGCGTGGCGAACATACTTGCCGTCGCGATCGAGCGCAAGAGCGCCGAGGAACGGCTCGCATACCTCGCGAGATTCGACGCCCTCACGGGCCTGCCCAACCGCTACCTGTTCTACGACCGCCTGCTGCAGACGATGGCGCAGGCGCGGCGCAGCGGACAACCGATGGCGGTGCTCTTCATCGACCTCGATCGCTTCAAGCTGGTGAACGACACCCAGGGGCACGGCGCCGGGGACCGGCTGCTCAAGGAAGCGGCAGCCCGGCTCTCCCAGTGCGTGCGCGGCGGCGACACCGTAGGACGTTTCGGCGGCGACGAGTTCGGCGCCATCGTGTCGGATCTTTCGAGGCCCGGCGACGCGGGCGTCGTCGCCCAGAAGGTTCTCGAGGCAATCGCCCACCCGTTCAAGCTGGATGAGCACGAGACCTTCGTCAGCGCGAGCGTCGGCATTGCGCTGTTCCCGGCCGACGGCGACGATCCCGAAGCGCTCGTGACGAACGCCGACACCGCCATGTATCGCGCCAAGGAGCAAGGCCGGAACACCTATCAGTACTTCACCCGCGAGATGAACGAGCGGGCACTCGCGCGCGTCCAGATGGAGGCCGCGTTGCGCCGGGCCATCGAACGCAGGGAGTTCCTTCTCCATTATCAGCCCAAGGTGGACCTCGAAAGCAGGCTCATCTGCGGTTTCGAGGCGCTGCTTCGCTGGCAGCATCCCGAGAAGGGTCTGGTCCAGCCGGGGGAATTCGTCTCGGTGCTGGAGGACTCGGGTCTGATCGTGCAGGTCGGCGACTGGGTGATGCGGGAAGTGTGCGGGCAGATTCGCGTGTGGCAGGGGGCAGGGCTCGCGGTCAAACCGGTAACGGTAAACGTCTCCGCGCGCCAGTTCCAGCAGAAGGACTTCGAGGCCGTCGTGCGACGCATTCTGGGGAAAGCCCGCGTCGATCCGTCGCTGGTCCAGTTCGAGCTCACCGAATCGCTGCTCATGAGCGATCCGGAAAGTGCGGCGCGCACGCTGCGCGACCTGAGGGACTCGGGGGCGAGGATTTCGGTGGACGATTTCGGCACCGGCTATTCGAGCCTGGCGTATCTCAAGCGCTTTCCCATCGACGCACTCAAGATCGACCACTCATTCATTCGTGACATCACCACCGACCCGGAGGACGCGATGATCACGCTGGCGATCATCGCCCTCGCGCACAGCCTGAAGCTGAAAGTGGTGGCCGAGGGCGTGGAAACGCGCGAGCAGCTCGAGCTGCTCGCCGCAAACGGCTGCGACGAGGTTCAGGGCTATCATTTCTCGGCTCCGACGACGGCCGAGGAATGCGCGAAGATGTTGAGGGAAAACCGGCGCTTCGCCTGACCGCAACCCGCGCCCGGCGGCGGAGAAGCGCTTTCCCCTGGCGGAGCTTCGCCGTAGCAACGGAAGGGACTGCGCGCACTCCGGTACACTTGCCGCCTTTGCGATCCGCCGAAGGCTCCGAAGCCATGCGCGACCCCGCGCCCGCCGCCATCCGCCTCAAGGATTACGCGCCGCCCGCGTTTCTGATCGACAGCGTGGAGCTCGACGTGGAGCTCTTCGAGGACCACGCGCTCGTGCGCTCGCGGCTCGCCGTCGCGCGACGGAGTGGAGCGCCGCCCTCACCGCTCGTCCTGGACGGCGAAGAGCTCGAGCTCGAATCGGTGGCGCTGGACGGTCGCGCGCTCGCTTCGGGTGAGTACGCCCTGGGAGCGGAGCACCTGACGATCGCGCAGGCCCCCGAGCGCTTCACGCTCGATACCCTGTGCCGTATCCGTCCCGGCAAGAACACGAAGCTGATGGGCCTGTACGCCGCGGAAAGCGGGTTCTTCACGCAATGCGAGGCCGAAGGCTTCCGGCGCATCACGTATTTCCTCGACCGGCCCGACGTGATGGCGAAGTACGCGGTGACGATCCACGCCGACCGCGAGAAATATCCGGTGCTGCTCTCGAACGGCAACCCCGTCGCGAGCGGAACCGGGGCCGATGGCCGCCACTGGGTGAGATGGCACGATCCCTTCCGGAAGCCTTGCTACCTCTTCGCGATGGTGGCTGCGAAGCTGGAAAAGCTGGAAGACCGCTTCCTCACGCGCTCGGGACGCCGCGTGCAGCTTGCGATCTACGTCGATCCCGGCAAGCTGGACCAGTGCGGCTTCGCCATGCAGGCCTTGAAGCGCGCCATGAAGTGGGACGAGGAGACTTTCGGCCTCGAAGTGGATCTCGACCATTACTCGATCGTCGCCGTGGGCGACTTCAACGCCGGAGCGATGGAGAACAAGGGCCTCAATCTCTTCAACACCAAGTACGTGCTCGCGCGGCCCGATACCGCGACCGACGCCGATTTCCTCGCCGTCGACCGGGTCGTCGCGCACGAGTATTTCCACAACTGGACGGGAAATCGCGTCACCTGCCGCGACTGGTTCCAGTTGTCGCTCAAAGAGGGGCTCACCGTGTTCCGCGAGCAGGAGTTCGGCGCGGACCTGTACTCGCGCTCGGTGGAGCGCATCCGCGAGGTGCGTCACCTGCGCGCCGCGCAGTTCTCCGAGGACGCAGGGCCGATGGCGCATCCGGTGCGGCCCGACTCCTACGTGGAAATCAGCAACTTCTACACCACCACCGTCTACGAAAAGGGCGCCGAGGTGGTGCGCATGATCCGCACGCTGATCGGCGCGGAGAATTTCCGCAAGGGCATGGACCTGTATTTCGCGCGCCACGACGGGCGGGCCGTCACCTGCGACGATTTCGTCCTGGCGATGGCGGATGCCGCGCGCGCCGATCTCTCGCAGTTCATGCGCTGGTACGACCAGGCGGGAACGCCGGTGCTCGAAGCCAAGGGCGAATACGACGTGAGCGCAAAGCGCTACGCCCTCACGGTGAAGCAGTCCTGCCCGCCGACGCCGGGACAGGAGGCCAAGCTGCCCTTTCACGTCCCGTTTGCGGTGGGGCTCGTCGGGCCCGACGGCCGCGACATGCTCACCGGGGGCACGCGCGTGCTGTCGGTTCGGGAGCCGGAACAACGCTTCGTCTTCGAGGACATCACGGCAAAGCCTGTACCGTCGCTGCTCCGCGATTTCTCCGCGCCGGTGATCGTCAAGTACGACTACGCCGAAGCAGAGCTCACGCACCTGATGGCGCACGACGCGGACGCCTTCAACCGCTGGGACGCGGGCCAGCGGCTCGCCCTCGGCATCGTCCTGCGCGGGATCGAGGCGGCGAGATCCGGCGGCGGGGTCGAGGTGCCGAAGGCTTTCCTCGACGCTGTTGCGTGGGTGATCGCCGACGCGGCCAAGGATCCCGCGTTCGCAACCGAGATGCTCTCGCTCCCTTCCGAGAGCTACATCGCCGAGCAGATGGTGACCGTCGATCCGGACGCGATCCACGGTGTGCGGAACGGAATCCGGCGGCGTCTTGCCGCCGCGCTCAAAGAAGAGTTGCTCGAGGCCTACCGCGCAAACGCGGTGCCCGGCCCCTACTCGCCCGACGCCGCGTCCGCCGGCAAGCGCGCGCTCAGGAACGCCGCCCTCGGCTACCTCATGGAACTCGACGAATCGGGAATTCGCGCGCTGTGCGTGGAACAGTTCGAGTCCGCGAGCAACATGACCGACGCGCTCGCCGCGCTCGGCGCGCTCGCCAATTGCGACTGCCCCGAGCGAGCGCGGGCACTCGACGCCTTCTACTCAAAATGGAAAGACGAGCCGCTGGTGGTCGACAAATGGCTCGCCGTGCAATCGACCTCGCGCCTGCCCTCGGCGCTCGCCGACGTGAAGCGGCTGATGGCGCATCCGGCGTTCAACGTCAGGAACCCCAACAAGGTCTACGCGCTCATCGGCGGCTTTCGGGGAAATCAAGTGCGCTTCCACGCCGCCGACGGCTCGGGCTACGCGTTCCTCGCCGACCAGGTGATCGCGCTCGACGCGATCAACCCCCAGGTGGCGGCGCGCCTCGCGCGCGGGTTCGACCGCTGGAGAAAGTTCGACGCGCGTCGCCAGACGCACGCGCGCGCCGCCTTGGAGCGCCTGCGCGACGCGAGGGGCGTTTCGAAGGGCGTGCTCGAAATAGCCTCACGGGCGCTCGCCTGAAGCGGCTTCAGCGGCGGGCGCGCACCATCGCGACCTTGTCCTGCACGCGCACATCAAAGCGCGCGACGTTCACGACCATCCGCTCATGGGTCCCGTCGCCGATGGGCTCCTTTTCGTCCGCGACCGAAACGCGGAACGTGACGGTGCGGCCTTCGATCTTCACAACCTCCACCTCCGCCCGCACGAGCATGCCCACGGGCGTCGCCGCGAAGTGGCGGATGTCCAGGCGCGTGCCGAGCGACTGGTGACCCGCGGGGAGCAGGTGCTCGATCGCGGCGAGCGCCGCGGCTTCGATGACGTTGATCATGACGGGCGTCGCGAGCACGTGCACGCGCCCGCTGCCCACGCGCGGCGCGGTGTGCTCCTCGCCGACCAGGAGCCCCGACGATCCTTTCATTCCCGTCTTCAGCGCCGCCGTCGTGCTCATGCCGCCCTCCTTCGATTCGTTTCCGGGACATAATAGCGCCCGTGCGAAAAACGCGAGGCGTGACCCGGATATATGAAGCCCACCCTCAAGCCCGGCCTTTCCCACTCGAAGAAGATCGCGGTCGACGAATCCCGCGTGATCAGCTTCATGGGCGAGGACTGCCGCGTCTACGCCACCCCGCGCATCATCAGCGACGTCGAATACACCTGCAGGAATTTTCTGCTCGAGCATCTGGACCCGGGCGAGGACACGGTGGGCACCAAGGTCAACTGGGAGCACGTCGGGCCGGCGCTGCTCGGGGCCGAGGTGACCATTGCGATCAAGCTCGTCCAGGTCGAGGGCCGGCGCGTAACGTTCGAGGCCACGGTCGACGACGGAGCGGACCCGGTCGCGCGCGGCACCCACGAGCGCTTCGTCGTGGACGTGCAGAAGGTGCGCGAGCGGCTGCTCAGGAAGAAAGCGCAGCGCGGCTGACATGCGCGTCGGCATCCTGGGCGGCGGGGTCATCGCGAGGCTCTTCCTCGAGCACGCGAGGCGCGGCGAAATGGGCGAGGCGAAGGTGGTGGCGGTAGCCGGCCGCAGCGAAAACTCCAGCGGCAAGGCGCTCGCGCGCGAGTTCGGCGCGCCCTTCGTCGTCGGAGTAAAAAAGCTGATCGCGGCCCGTCCCGAAGTGGTGATCGAGGCCGCCTCGCACGACGCCGTGCGCGAATGCGCGGAGGACCTGCTCTCGAACGGCATTGCCGTCGTCGTCCTCTCCGGCGGCGCACTCTGCGATGACGGCTTGCGCGCGCGCCTCGAGCGCGCCGCCGCAAAGCACGGCGCGCTGCTCTATGTTCCCTCCGGCGGCATCGGAGGACTCGATGCGCTCAAGGCCGCGTGCGCCGCCGGGGTCGACGAGGTGAGCATCGCGGTGACGAAGCCTCCCGCCGCGTGGAAGGGCATCCCCTACGTCGAGCGCGCCAAGATCGACCTCGACCGGCTCGAGGGCCCGGTGACGCTTTTCGAGGGGACG
>VBDM01000056.1 GCA_005881355.1 Betaproteobacteria bacterium | reverse complement strand
CGTCCCGCTGCAGCCGGCCATATGGATGAAGGTCCATCGGGTCGCGAAAGGCAAGAATATCGACCATATGCTCCTCGATGGCGATCTCGAGGCGGCCATCTATCCGGAAACGCTGCCGTCGATCCGCAGCGGCTCGCCGAAAGTGGGCTTGCTCTTCCCCGACGCCAAGAAGGCCGAGATCGATTACTACAAGAAAAGCGGGATCTTCCCGATCATGCACACGGTCGTCATCCGGAACGAGATCCTGGAAGAGCATCCGTGGGCGGCGGTAAGCGTCGCGCAGGGATTCCAGAAATCGAAGGAGCTGTGCTACCGGCGCATGCGGGACCCGCGCAACCTCGCGCTGGTCTGGGTGCAGCAGCTGATGCAGGAGCAGGAGGCGGTCTTCGGCGCCGACCCCTGGCCGTACAACCTCGAGGACAACCGCAAGGCGCTCGAAGCGGTGGTGCGCTACGTGTTCGACCAGGGAATGATCAAGAAGAAGCCGAAGATAGAGGAGCTGTTCTTCGCTCCCAGCCTCCAGTAGATCCAGCACTACCTGTGAAGCGAAAGCTCAGTCCGCCCCGCTGCGCCTGACTACGGTCTCCCTGAAGGCCTTTTCCCACTTGTCCGCCTGATCGAGCGCGGGCCCGGGCTCGATGATCTTGAGATCCGCGCTCTTCAGCGGCGACTGGATCGCGCGGCTCGCCGGCACGTAGTCCCTTTCCGCGAACAGCTTTTGCCCTTCGTCGCCGATCAGGAAATCATAGAACAGCAGCGCGGCGTGGGGATGCGGCGCCTTGCGCGCGACGGCGACGCCGTTCGCCCGGGCGACGAGCGGCTGGAGCGCGATCCAGCCGACCGGGGCGCCCTGTTTCCTCGCGGATTCGGACAGATTGCTGTGCATCGTGATGGCGAAGGCCACTTCTCCCGATACGACCAGGTTGCTGAGGAGCGAGTGCCCCTTGCGCACCGAGATGCCGTTGGCCGCCACGATTTCGCGGAACAGCTTAAGCCCCTTCTGTTCCCCCATCTCGGTCACCGTCTTGCCGAACCAGTCGTCGTTCCCGGCCTCGATGCCGAGCTTGCCTTTCCACCTGGGGTCGAGCAGGTCCTGGTAGGTCCTGGGCAAGGTTTCCTTCTTGACCGCGTTGGTGTTGTACGCCTGCACCCAGACGGTGAGGTATGTCGGCGCCCACTCGCGATGAGAGGACATCGCAGCCGGAAGCAGATTCTTATGATGAGGCGAGCTGACCCGCTGCAGCAGCTTCTCGCGGTGCAGGGCCTCCAATTCCCCGGACCCGACATGAACGGCGTCGACGTCGAAGCGGCCGGCCCCGCCTTCGGTGACGATGCGCTGGAGCACCTTGTCGGCGCCGGAGCGCCAGGTCCTCACCTTGATGCCGTATCTCTTTTCGAACGAGGACACGAACAGCGGGAGGTTCTGCTCGTGGAACGAGGTGTAGAGCATCAGCACGCCTTCTTTGCGCGCGCCCGCCAGCAGGCGCTGCTCGCGGTCGGGGCCGTCGTACCGGGCGATCGGCGCATCCGGGCGCGCCTGTCCCCAGGCGACGCCGCTCGCGCCGATGGCAAGCAGGAATAGGGCTGCGGTCCGATTGCGCAAAGTTTTCCTCTCGTGTCGCGAAGAATACTACGGGGACCACGCAAAGACTTCAGGGGAACTCAAGGTTGTGCCGCCGGGGATCGCGCCTGTAGAATGGCCCGGCGGAAATCGCCCTCGGCACCGGAGATCAGAGGGAGGCGAAGCATGCGAAGCCTCGAGCTGCGCGCGGCTCTGGCATTGATGTGCGGACTGCACGGGAGCGCGCTTGCGCAAACCCCTGCGACGAGCGCGGCGCAGGCCTGGCCGACGAAGACCGTTCGCTTGATCGTCCCCTTGACGCCTGGGAGCGCCACCGACATCCTCGCGCGCACGGTATCGGCGCGCCTCTCGGGACCGCTCGGCCAGCCGGTGGTCGTCGAAAACCGCGCCGGGGCGAGCACGACGATCGGCGCGGCGGCGGTCGCCAAGGCCGACCCGGACGGCCACACGATCCTGGTGACCTCCTCAGCTCACACGGTCGCGCCCTTCCTGTACTCGAGCCTGCCCTACGACGCGGCGCGCGATCTCGCCGGCGTCACGCCCCTCGCGAACCTGCCCACGGTGCTGCTCGTCGCGCCCTCCAAAGGCTTCAAGTCGGTGCACGATCTCGTGGCGGCGGCCCGGGCCAAGCCGGGATCGATCAACTTCGCGTCGGCGGCCGCATCGACGCAGTTGAACGCCGAGCGCTTCCGCCGCAGCGCGCGCTTCGAAGCCGTGCACGTTCCGTTCAAGGGCGCGCCCGAAGCCCTGACCGAAGTGATGGCCGGGCGCGTCGATTTTTACTTTTCTCCGATAGCGCCGGCGCTGCCGCTGCTGCGGGACGGGAAATTGCTCGCGCTCGCCATCGGCGCCTCGAAGCGCGCTTCCATCCTGCCGGATCTGCCGACCACGATCGAGGCGGGGTTCCCCGATTCCGACTACAACTTCTGGGTCGGCATGTTCGTCCCCGCAAGAACGCCGGTCGAGGCGATCGGCCGGCTGCACCGGGAAAGCTCCGCGGCGCTGCAGTTGCCGGAAGTGCGCGAGCGCGTCGCGCGGCTGGGCGCGGAGCCGATGACCATGACGCCGGGCGAGTTCGACGCCTACGTCAGGGACGAGCTGCGCACGAACGCGGCGCTGGTCAAGGCGGCCGGAATCACGGCGAACTGAAGCGGGCGCCTACGCCACTTCCTCGAGTATCTCCGTCAGCCGGTCGGGCATGTCGATCATCACGTCGTGGCCGCACGGCACTTCGTACGTGCGCCAGGACCGGTCGGCTTTGGTCTTCGCATAGAAGCGATCGAAGTTCGGATTCTCGTATTTCGTCGCGCGAATGTAGGTCTTCTTCGCCACGCGGTCGCGCGCGCCCGTGAGCTTGATCGGCTTGAGCGAGACGCCGATCGGCTGCGCGGTCTGCTTCGCGTCCACCCAGGCGCGGTCTTTTTCGTTCACGTTCCAGGTGGTGGCCGGAGGCGCGGGCCGCGAGATGTCGCCTTTTTTCAACGCGAGCGCGATCTCGGCCTTGCTGCGCTCCGAGTTGAGATCGAGGCCCTTCTGGCCGTTCTCAGGCATGAAGGCGTCCAGGAACACGATCGAGGAGATCGCCGGCAGTATCTGCTCGGCCACGCCGGAGACCACCCAGCCGCCGTAGGAGTGGCCGACGAGCACGATCCCCTCGAGGCTCTCCCACTTGATGACGTTGACGATGTCGGTGACGTGCATGTCGAGGTCTACGTTCGCGCTCATCAGGTGCGAGCGCTCGCCCAGGCCGGTGAGCGTCGGCGTGAAGACCTTGTGCCCGCGGCGCTCGAGCCGGTCAGACACGCGGCGCCAGCACCAGCCGCCCTGCGAGGCGCCGTGAACCAGCACGAAGGTTTTCGCTTGAGACGGCGCCTGCGCCATCGCCGCCGGGCCGGTCATCGCGGCCGCGGCTGCGCCGGCGAGCATCGCGCGGCGCGTCGGGTTTACGTTGTGTTCTGTCATGATCTGAATCCCCGCGCGCTCATCCGCGCGCCTCTTGGATCAGCTGCCAGACTCTCGGAGGAGACAGCGGAAGCTCGAGCGGTTGCACGCCGAGCGGGCCGAGCGCCGCCGCGAGTGCGTTGGCGATTACGCCGCCCACGGGAATGATGCCGCCCTCTCCCGCGCCTTTGGCGCCGAGCGGATTGTTGGGCGAGGGCCGCTCCTCCAAGGCGAAAACGCGGATGTTCGGGAAATCGGTCGCGGTCGGCACGAGATAATCGGCGAACGAGCCGGTCATGAGCTGCCCCTGCTCGTCGTAGACGAGACCTTCGAGGAACACCCCGCCCAGGCCTTGCACGATGGCCCCCAGCGCCTGCCCGTGCAGGGTCTCGGGATTGATGATGCGCCCGACATCCTCCACGGCGACGTAATCGATCACCTCGACGTGCCCGGTGCGAGGGTCGACCGCGATGTGTGCGGCGTGCGCACCGTAGCTGTAGGTGCGCTTGCTGCTCGCGAAGCTGCCCTCGGCGAAGAGGCCGAGCGGCGCAAGCGCGGCGAGCTCCGCCCAGGAGATCGATCGCCCGTCGGAGGCCACGGCGCGCTCGCCCTCGACCGCCGCGATTTCTTCGGGCGTGCAGCCGAAGTGGGCCGCTGCGGCGCCGCGGATCGCCTCTTTCAGCTTGCCGGCGACGACCACGATGGCGGACCCGCCCATGACCACGCTGCGCGAGCTGAACGCGCCGAAGCCTTCCTTCACGTAGGCGGTCGAGCCGTGGAACACGCCGCGGATACGCTCCATCGGGATGGCGAGCGCGTCGGCCGCGATCTGGGTGAACACGGTTTCCAGGCCCTGGCCGTTCGCCGACGAGCCGGTGTAGACGGAAATCGTTCCGTCGCCCTCGACGACGAGCCGCGCGCCCTCCCTCGGCCCCGAGGCCCCGCCCTCGATGTAGCAGCCGATGCCGACGCCGTGGTAGCGGCCCTGGATCAGCTTGCCGTTCAAGCGCGCTTTCTCCGACCATTTGAACTCGGCCAAGCAGCGCTCGAGCGTCATGCGGTAGTCGCCGCTGTCGCACTCGGTCTTGCCGCCGAGCGGCTCCGAGGTCGCGAGCGGGTAGGGCATGTCGCTCTCGGGGATCAGGTTGCGCCGCCGGAACTCGACGCGGTCGATGCCGAGATCCGCTGCGACGATATCGAGCAGCCGCTCGCGGAAGAAATCCGTCTCGAACCGGCCCGGCCCGCGGTAGGTGCCGACCGGCGTCTTGTTGGTGACCATCATCGAGACGTCCATGCGCACGTGCGGTATGCGGTACGGCCCGGAGGACACCTGCGAGATGTTTCGCGAGGGGGTGACGCCGTTGGTGCGCACATAGGCAGCCGCATCCGTATGCACGAGCCCGCGCAGCCCTAGGATGATGCCGTCGCGGGTGCACGCGAGCTCGAGCTCGCATTCGGCCTGGCGCGCATGGTTGGTGGCGATGAAATGCTCGCGGCGGTCCTCGATCCACTTGACGGGCCTGCCTACGTGCCTGGCCGCGAACGGGATAAGGAAATCCTCCGGGTAGAACTCGCCGCGCACGCCGAAGGAGCCGCCGGTGTCGCCTTCGACCATGTCGATGTCGCCTTCAGACATGTTCATCTGCTTGGCCAGAATCCTCCGGCACAGAAAAGGCGCCTTGGTGACGCCGAGCAGCGTGACCTTCGTCTTGCCCGGGTCCCACTCCGCGAGGAGGCCGCGCGTCTCCATCGGCATCGCTGTGAAGCGGTGGATGGAGAGGCGCTCGCGCCGCACGTACGGCGCGTCGCCGAAGGCCGCGTCCGCATCGCCGCGGACCGCGCTCACGAAACAGGCGGACGTCGTTCTTCTTCGCCGCTTTCCAGTCCGCGACCACCGGGAGCGCCTCGATGTCGAGGGCGACCGCGTCGACCGCGTCTTCCGCCTGCGCGGGATTGTCGGCGACCACCACGGCCACCGGCTCGCCGACGTAGCGCACCTTGGCGTGCGCGATCACCGGCTGCTGGAAGGGCTCGATCCCGGCCACCGCGTCCGAGCGCAGCGGGATCGTCGGCACGACGCCGTTCATCGCGGCCATGATCTCGCGCGCCGTGATCACGGCGTGCACGCCGGCGCGCTTGAGCGCAGCGGAGGCGTCGATGGCCCTGATGCGCCCGTGCGCTACGGCCGAGCGCACGATCGCGGCGTGCAGCATGCCGTCGCGGCGCAGGTCGTCGACGTACCGCCCTTGGCCCTTGAGCAGGCGAGCATCCTCGACGCGCTCGACCGGCCTCCCGATCGAAGCGCTCGCCTTCTTGACGTCGGCGAGGTCGGTCACGGCCGCTTCCTATACGCCGCGCGCGCCTCGAGCACCGCCTTCACGATAGGGATGTAGCCGGTGCAACGGTGCGCTCCTCGCTCGCGTCGGGCTCGTCGGTCAAGAGCGCGTGCGCGGTGGTCAGCATGCCCGGCGTGCAGAAACCGCACTGCAGGGCGTGGTGCTTGCGGAACGCCGCCTGCAGCGGCGAGAGCGCGTCCTCGCGCGAGAGCCCCTCCACCGTGATCACTTGCGCGCCCTCGGCCTGCACCGCGAGCATGAGACACGAGCGCACCGCCGCGCCGTCGACGATCACGGTGCAGGCGCCGCAGACGCCGTGCTCGCAGCCGACGTGCGTCCCGGTCTGCATGAGATGGTGCCGGATGCAGTCGGCGAGGGTGGTGCGCACCGGCACTTCCGCCTCGACCGGCTTGCCGTTCAATTCAAAACGGATCGCCATGGCCCGCCGCTCCGTCACACGCGCTGCCCTTCGGTGAGCGGGATGTCGCGAAGCGCGCTCGGCGCGAACAGCTCCTCGATGCGCAGCGGGCGCTCGCTCAGGCCCTGCTCGTGGGTGTACTGCAGGTTGGCCATCTCGTGTCCTTTTTTTCGGCTGCGATCTTATCACGCGGTCTATAATCGGCCGGCCTTCGATTTCGGGTGACTCATGAAGCTCGGGCATTTGGTCTGCCTCGCGCTGGCGATGGCGAACGCGTGAGGAAAACGGCCGAGGTTAAACTGAGGGATGCGCCGGAGCTGCACAGAGGTCGGGTGGTTCGAGGACTACCGCGTCGGCGACGAGTTTCTCGGCGAGCCGGTGTATTTCTCCGAGAGGGAGATCGTCGATTTCGCCCGCAGGTACGATCCCCAGCCGTTTCATGTCGACCCGGCGGCTGCGAGCACGTCGCCTTTCGGTGGTTTGATCGCGTCGGGCATACACTCGTTCGCAGCCGTGTGGGGCGGCATGCTGCGCGCGGGCTTTCTCAACGGCCGCGGTGTCGGAGCTCCGGGAATCGAGATCCAGTGGCTGAAACCCGTGCGCCCCGGCGATACGCTCACGATGCTCGCCCGCGTCGTCGAAACGAGGGTCTCCCGGTCGCGGCCGGACCG
>VBDM01000055.1 GCA_005881355.1 Betaproteobacteria bacterium | reverse complement strand
GAGAAGGGACTCGAGCTGAAGCCGCCCATCTCCGAGTGCTGCCGCACGGCCCCGCCCATACTGGTGTTCGATCAGGCCGGCAACCTGGTCAGATCCTGGGGCGGCCCGGGCCCCGGCTACGAGTGGCCGGAAGGGGCGCACGGGGTCCACGTCGATTACACGGGCAACGTGTGGCTCGGCGGCAACGGCAAGGGTGACGCCCACGTCCTGAAGTTCACCAAGGACGGGAAGTTCCTGATGCAGCTGGGCCGCTACGGCAAGAACGGCGGCAGCAACGACCTCGAGAACTTCGGGCGAGTGGCCAAGATCTGGGTCGATCCCAAGACCAACGAAGCGTACATCGCCGACGGCTACACCAACAAACGCGTCGCCGTGGTGGACGCCGACACCGGCAAGATGAAGCGCTACTGGGGTGCGTACGGCAACAAACCGAACGACGCGCCCATGGGCAACTACGATCCGAAGGCGCCGCCGGCCCAGCAGTTCCGCAATCCGGTGCATTGCGTCGAGCGCTCGAATGACGGTCTGGTCTACGTGTGCGACCGCCAGGGCGACCGGGTGCAGGTATTCCAGCCGGAAGGCAAGTTCGTGAAGGAAGCGTTCTATGCCAAAGAGACGCTCGCTTCGGGCTCGGCCTGGGATATCACGTTTTCGAAGGATCGCGAGCAGCGCTTCATGTTCCTCGCCGACGGCCAGAACGAGAAGGTGCGCGTCATACTGCGCGAAACGCTGGAGGAGATCTCGAACTTCGGCGACGGCGGGCGCCAGCCCGGGCAGTTCTACGGCGTGCACAGCATCGCGACCGACTCCAAGGGCAACCTCTACACGACGGAGACTTACGAAGGCAAGCGCGTGCAGAAGTTCGTCTACAAGGGCATCGGCACGGTGGCGAGAAGCCAAGGCGTGCCGTGGCCGCGTTAGGGATGCTGAACACACTCGGGAGTGTCGCCGGCAACCTGCTCAAGGAACGCAAGCAAACGCTCGCGGTCGCCGAGTCTTCCGCCGGCGGCCTGATCAACGCCGCGTTCGTCGCGGCGCCCGGAGCCTCCGCCTGGTATCTCGGAGGCTGCGTCGTCTATACGGGCGCGAGCCGCCCGGCGCTGCTCGGCATCGCGCCGCAGGACATGACGGGCATGCGCCCGGCAAGCGAGCCGTACGCCGAGCTGCTCGCGCGGCGCGTGCGCGACCGCCTCGGCGCAACCTGGGGCTTGAGCGAAACCGGAGCGAGCGGCCCGAGCGGCAACCGCTATGGCGACAAGCCCGGCCATGCCTGCATCGCCGTCAGCGGCCCGATCGAAGCGGTGATCACCGTCGAGACGGGCAGCGCCGACCGCGAGGCCAACATGTGGACGTTCGCGCGCCGGGCGCTCGAATTGTTCGAATCCTGTCTGCGCAAAGCCCCATGACCGAACGCAAGCACGCCCGCACCAAGGCCTACCAGAGTGCGGGCTTCCTCAACAGCAAGGACGCGCGCGCCCTGCGCATCCTCTCGGAGTACCTCGAGCCCAAGAGCCGCTTCGACCACCACAAAGTCGACGACACCATCGTGTTCATGGGCTCGGCGCGCATCAAGTCGCGCGAGGCCGCCGAGGAAATGCTGCGCGAGGCGGGGAGCGCCAAGGACCGGGAGCGCGCGCAAATGGCCCTCAAGATGTCCGTCTACTACGAAGCCGCGCGCGAGCTCGCCTCGCGCCTCACCCGGTGGTCGAAGGAGCTCGACCAGGAGGAGCGCCGCTTCGTCGTGTGCACCGGCGGGGGCCCCGGAATCATGGAGGCGGCGAACCGCGGCGCGGCCGAGGCGAAGGGCCTCAACGTCGGCCTCACCATCTCCATCCCGGTGGACGAATTCGACAACCCCTACGTCACGCGCGAGCTCGCCTTCCACTTCCACTACTTCTTCATGCGCAAGTTCTGGTTCGCCTACCTCGCCAAGGCGGTGATCGTGTTTCCGGGCGGCTACGGGACGCTCGATGAGCTGTTCGAGCTCCTGACGCTGGTGCAGACGCGCAAGATGAGGAAGCCCATGCCGATCGTGCTCTTCGGCACCGAGTACTGGCGCGAAGTCATCGACTTCGACGCGCTCGCACGCCACGGCACCATCAATCCCGAGGACATCGAGCTCGTGCACCGCACCGACTCGGTGGACGACGCCTACGAGTGGATCGTGCGCCAGCTCGCCGAGAAGGCGCTCGGGCAGCCGGGGGCGACGTTGTAGAGAAGCGGGGAGGCGGCTCGGGCGTCAGGACATCGGGTTCGCCGGGGCCGCCGGATCGCCGGGCAGCGGAACGAATTCGTCGTGATCGCGATCGGGCAGCTTTATGCGCCCGGCCCGCCAATCGGCCTTCGCCCGCTCGATCCGCTCCTTCGAGGACGAGACGAAATTCCACTCGATGAAGCGCTCGCCCACGGGCTCGCCGCCCAGGAGCATGACGACGGCCCGAGTCGCGGCGCGAAAGAGCACCGGCCGACCCGGCTTGAAGACGAGCATTTGCCCGCCGTGGAAGGTCTGCCCTTCCACTTCGATCTCGCCTTCGACGATATACGCGGCGCGCTCGGGATACTCGGCCGGAAGCTCGGCTCTTGCGCCGGCCGCGAGCGCCCAATGGACGTAGAACATGGGAGAGTGGGTCTTCACCTTCGCCTTCGCACCGAACGCCTCGCCCGCGAGGAGCCGCGCGCGCAGGCCGCCTCGTTCGTAGAGCGGCAGATCGTCCGCGCCGTGATGCGCGAAGCAAGGCTCGGTCTCCTCGTCTTCCTTCGGCAGCGCGACCCAGGCCTGGATGCCGTGCACCCGGTCGCCTTCGACCCGCGCTTTCTCGAAGCGCTCCGAGTGCGCGATGCCGCGCCCGGCGGTCATCCAGTTCACTTCTCCCGCCCGGATCGGCTGCTCGGAGCCGACGCTGTCGCGGTGCATGATCTCGCCCTCGAAGAGATAAGTCACCGTCGACAGGCCGATGTGGGGGTGCGGGCGCACGTCGGCGCGGCGCGCAAGCCCCGGCGCGAATTCGACCGGCCCCATGTGATCGAGAAAGATGAACGGGCCGACCATGCGGCGCTTGGCGAACGGCAGCACGCGCCCGACCTCGAAGCCGCCGAGGTCCCGCTGCCGCCTGTCGATGACGAGGTCGAGCATTTCGGCGTTCCCGGATGAACGAGATTGTATCCTTCCGCGCCGGGGCAGCCGCATAATATGCACGCCGCATATCCATGAGGGGACCCCAACCATGACCAATCCGGAACTCGTCGGAGTCGCAGCCCTGCTCCTGCGCCTGTCGCTCGGGATCATGTTCTACGGCCACGCCTGGCTGAAGATCAAGGTGTTCACGCCGGCGGGCACGGTGAAATACTTCGAGTCGCTCGGCATGCCGGGGTGGTTCGCCTACGCGACCATGG
Organism: Betaproteobacteria bacterium; assembly: GCA_005881355.1. Classification (GTDB taxonomy): domain Bacteria; phylum Pseudomonadota; class Gammaproteobacteria; order Burkholderiales; family SG8-39; genus VBDM01. The sequence continues at coordinate 5,783 of VBDM01000055.1, read as the reverse complement.
CGGCCGAGATCGTCGGCGGCACGCTGCTGATCCTCGGCATCGAGACGCGCTGGGTCGCGCTCGCGCTCGTGCCGCTTATCCTCGGCACGATCGTGCTCGTGCACGGCAAGAACGGCTGGGTGTTCACCAACAAGGACGGCGGCTGGGAATACCCGGCCTTCTGGGCGGTGGGCCTGCTCGTGCTCGCGCTGCTCGGGGACGGGTCCGCCGCTCTCGGGCCGATGCTCGGGCTCGGCTGACGCGATAAGTCACCGCTGCGCCGCGCAGTCGCGTTGGACTACATCCGTCCTTGAATCCGGCGAAAGCGCGCGGTATTATAACGTTCGTTATAACTTGAGGCTTCGTCATGGCCGCCCTCAAACTTACGCGAATCGGCAACTCCGTCGGCGTGATCCTGCCGAAGGACGTGCTCGCGCGCCTGAAGCTCGACAAGGGCGACACGCTGCACGTCACCGACACGCCCGACGGCCTTCGGCTGACGCCTCACGATCCCCGTTTCGCGGCGCAGATGAAACACGTGCGGCGCATCGCCAGGAAGCGCCGCGCCGTGCTGCGCGAGCTGGCGAAGTGAGGAAGTGGGTCTGGATCGAGCGCTCCGTCATTCTCGCCGCGCACGACGAGCAGCTCGCCGAGCACGGCGGCAGCCCGGGCATCCGCGATGCGGGCCTGCTCGATTCGGCCCTCGCGCGCCCGCTGAACCGGGCCGCCTACGGCAAACCCGACGCCGCCGAGCTCGCCGCCGCTTATGCCTACGGCCTCGCGACGAACCATCCTTTCGTGGACGGCAACAAGCGCGTAGCATTCATCGCCCTCGAGCTTTTCCTCGCGCTGAACGGACACCGGCTCGTCATTGACGACGTCAATTGCGCGATGTGCATGCTCGCGGTCGCCGCAGGAACGATGAAGGAGACGGCGCTCGCCGATTGGACCCGCCGTCACAGCAAGCGGCGGCGGTAGTCCCGCCGTGCGCCGCCCATGACCCCCGGAATCGAATACGCGCTCGGCGCGATGCTCCTCTTCGGGCTCGGCGACCTGGTCTACAAGCGCGGCGCGGCCGCCGGCGCGCAGCCGCATCACTTCCTGATGGTGCAGTCCTGGGTGTTCACGCCGACGGTCGCATTGTACGGCCTCGCCACCCGCTCGCTCGAATTTTCAGCCGCCTCGGTGCAATGGGGCGCGCTGGCCGGGGTGTTCGTCCTTGTCGGCTTCTACAATTTCGCGCACAGCCTGAGAACCGGCTCGATCAGCATCAACGCGCCGGTTTTCCGCCTGAGCTTCGTCCTCACCGCGGCGCTCGCGGTCCTGCTGCTCGGCGAGCCGCTCACGCGGTACAAGGTCGCGGGCATCGCGCTCGCGCTCGCCGCGGTCTGGCTGCTGCTCGGCGCACCGGCTCCGGGGGACGCGGCCGGGCGGCGCGAGAGCCGGTCGTCGCTCGCGCGCGTGCTGATCGCCACCGCCACCGTCGGAGTCGGGAACTTCATCTACAAGCTCGGACTGCAGGCGGGCGCGGACCCTGCGTCGATGATCACCGCGCAGGGCGTCGTGGTGATCACGCTCGCCACCGCGTTCGTCGGCGCGGTCGATCGCCGCATCGGGCCTTCCCGCGCCGCGCTGCGCTACGCGCCGAGGGCCGCGGTCGTTCTCGCCTTTGCCTTCGCCTTCATGGTCGAGGGCATGAAGCGCGCGGAGGCGAGCGTGGTGGTCCCGATCGCGCAGATGGGTTTCGTCGTGACGGCCCTGCTCGGTTTCCTTTTCCTGCGCGAATCGTTCACGGCGCGCAAGGGTGTGGGCCTCGCCGCCGCGCTCGCCGCGCTGGCGAGTCTCGCGTACGCATAGCGGGCCGCTACCGGGTGAAGATCTTCTTGGATATCGCGCCGCGCGCGCAGCTTCCGGCCGGGATCGAGCGCTTCGCCGCCCTTGATGACGAGGTCGAACTTGTCGGTCTGCGCGAGCGCGCCGGCTGTGCCGAGGCCGAGCAAGGTGCCGCCGGCGGCGGCACCGGCGAGGAATCCGCGTCGGGAAATGGGTCGCATGGTGTTCTCCGTGTGCTTATTTCTTCTTCGCCTGGGCTTCGGCCGAGCAGGGATGGTCGCTCGAGCAGCGGTCGCCGATCACGCCTACCGACTGGATTTCGATCTCGATGCCGGGCCTGGCGAAGTTGGTGACGGTGATGAGCGCGCTCCCCGGGTAGTTGCCGTTCTGGAAGGTGTCCTTGCGCATCTCGACGAAGCGGTCGCCGTAGCGCGACTCCTTGATGAAGACGGTCATCGTCACGATGTTGGCGAGGCTGCCGCCGGCGCGCTTCATGATCTGGTCGATCTGCGAGAACACCTGCTTCACCTGCGCCTCGAAATTGCTGGCGATGTCCTTGCCGTCGTTGTCGCGCGTGGCCGTCTGGCCGGCGACCCAGACGATCTTGCCGCCGTCGGTGACGACGCCCGGCGAGAACGCCCGCGACAACTGGAACGGCGTCTTCTCCATGTACTCCGCTGCCGTTGCGACAATCGGCAGCAAAGCCATCGCGGCAAGCACAATCCTGGGGAACGTGGGGATGCGATCCATTGCTTTCTCCCGGGCGAATGGCGTTGATGGGACGCGTGCGCAGGTCACCGAGGCGCGCGCGAAAGCAACGCTAGCGCAAACGATCGTCGAAAACAAGCTACGATCGACGCAAAAGCCCCCAGTCATGCAACCCGATCGAGGCTCCCGCATGAACGCGTCCGGTGCGTTGCGGCGCGCGGCGACCGCCGCGCTCCTCGCCTGCTCGGCGCTCGCCGCAGCGGGCGCGCTCGCGCAGGCGAGGATCGTGCTGCGCATCTCCACCCCCGCGGTGCCCGGCGACTGGCACGTCAAGATGCTCTACGTATTCAAGGACGAGCTCGCCAAAGCCGCGCCCGGCCGCTTCGACGTGCAGGTGCATCACTCGGGGACGCTGTTTCGCCAGGGCGCCGAGGCCGTGGCGATGCAGCGCGGCAATCTCGAGATGGCGCTCCTTTCGATGCAGGACATCGCGCGCCAGATCCCCGAGTACTCGATCTTCACCGCCGGCTACCTGATCCGCGACCCCGATCACCTCGCGAAGGTCTACGGCGGGCCGATCGGCGCGGAAGTGAGCCGCAGGATCGCCGAGGCGATGGGAATCCAGCTGCTGCAGGCGGTCTATCTGGGCACTCGCCAGGTGAGCCTCAACCAGCCCAGGCAGGTCAGGACACCGGCTGATCTGGCCGGAGTCAAGCTGCGCATGCCCGGCTCCAAGGAATGGCTGTTCCTCGGGCAAGCGCTGGGCGCGAGTCCGACCCCGCTCGCCTTCACCGAGGTGTATCTCGGCTTGAAGACCGGCACCATCGACGGCCAGGACAACCCGCTGCCGACGCTGAAGTCGGCGAAGTTCTACGAGGTGACGCGCCAGATCGTGCTCACCGGGCATCTCGTGGACGTGCTGCAGCTCGCGATCTCGGCGAAGACGTGGAACGCGCTTTCGGCGGCGCACAAGGCCCAGGTGAAGGGAGCGGCGGCGAAGGCGGCGAAATTCAACGACGAGAACCGCGCGCGCGAGGAAAGGGAGCTCGTCGAATTCTTCCGCTCGCAGGGCATCGAGATCACGACGCCGGACGTGGAAGCGTTCCGCAGGACCGTGCAGGCGGCGTACCTGAAGTCGGAGTACGCGGAAAAGTGGCCGCGCGGGCTCCTCGAGCGCATCAACGCGGTCAAGTGAGCCGATGCGCTTCGCCGGGCGGCTTTCCCGTTGGGCCGATTCCGTCGGGGCGGGCATCTTCGCCGTCCTGTTCCTGAGCCTCGTCGTGCAGGTCGTGCGCCGCTTCGTCTTCGGCGCGCCCGCCGCGTGGACCGAGGAGCGTGCCGCTTTCGGCCCACGTGGCGGTGGACTTCGTCGTGCCGCGCTTCGCGCCTCCGGTCCGGCGCGCGCTTTACGCGCTCGGCATCGCCGCGCTGGCGGTATGCTTTCTCTGGGCGCTGCCCGGCACCGCCGATTACCTGCGCTTCATGATGCGCGAGCGTACGCCGGTGCTCGACTGGCCTTACGGCCTCGTCTACAGCGTCTTTCTCGCCGCCGCGGTCATGGTGGTGCTGCGCTGCCTCGCTGCGATCGTCCGCCCCGAAGCATCCGACAAGGCATGAGCGCCGCTTTCGGGCTGATGCTCGGCGTCTTTGTCGTCATCGCCCTGCTGCGCGGCCCGATCGGCTTCGCGATGATCGCGGGCGGCATCGCCTATCTCGGCGCGACCGGGCAGGACATGGGCCTCGCCGCCGAGCAGATCCTGAACAGCCTCTTCGGCAGCTTCGTGCTGATCGCCGTGCCGATGTTCATCTTCGCCGCGAACGTGATGAACTCGGGCACCTTGAGCGAGCGCATCTACGCGCTCGCGCACGCGCTCATGGGGCGGTTCCGCGGAGGGCTCGCCCACGTGAACGTGCTCGCGAGCGTGATCTTCTCCGGAATGAGCGGCAGCGCGATCGCCGATGCGGTCGGGCCCGGCATGGTCGAGATCGAGATGATGTGCAGGAACGGCCGCTACTCGAGGCCCTTCGCGGTCGCGGTGAGCGCGGCCTCCGCCACCATCGGGCCGATCATTCCTCCGTCGATCCCGATGGTGCTCTACGCGCTCGTCTCGGGCGCCTCCGTCGGCGCGCTCTTCATCGGGGGCATCGTTCCCGGCCTGCTGATGGCCGCCGCGATGATGCTCGTCATCGCGTGGATCGCGCGGCGGCGCAATTTTCCGATGGAAGCGCCGGTGCCCTGGCGCGAGATCCCGCGCATTTTCCTGCGCACGCTGCTGCCGCTGCTCATGCCGGTCGTGCTTCTCGGCGGCATCTACTCGGGCGTGTTCACCCCGACCGAGGCCGCGGCGGTCGCCGCGCTCTACGCTCTCGTGCTCGCGCTCTTCGTGTACCGCGCGCTCGACTGGAAGGGGCTCGTTTCGGTCCTCGCCGAGAGCGCGCGATCGAGCGCGGTGGTCGGCATCATCATCTGCGGCGCCTTCCTCTTCAACTACGTGCTCGCGACCGAGCAGATCCCGGCGCGCATCGCCGAATGGTTCGCCGCGCTCGACCTCGGCCCGCTCGGTTTTCTCCTCGTCGCGAACCTCGTCTTCCTCGTGCTCGGGTGCCTGCTCGACACCACCACGCTGCTCCTCGTGCTGGTGCCGCTCCTCCTTCCGGTCGCCCGCGCGGTGGGCGTGGACCTCGTGCACTTCGGCGTGGTGATCGTCCTGAACATGATGATCGGCCTGCTCACCCCGCCCTACGGCGTGCTGCTCTTTGTCCTGAGCGGTTTGACCGGAACCCCGGTGAAGGAGATCGTGCGCGAGCTCGTGCCCTTCATCCTGGCGCTCGTCGCGGTGCTCTTCCTCATCACCTTCGTGCCCTCGCTCGTTCTCGCGCTGCCGATGCTCGCCGGCTACCTGCGTTGAGTCCGGCGGAATAGAATGTAGGGCCATGAGCGACCATCACGACGACGAGCACGCGCGCGAGCACGATCGCCCGCTCTCCGGTCCGGCGCTGCGCGCCAAGGCGCTCGAGTCCTTGCTCGTCGAAAAAGGCCTCGTCGATCCGAAGACGCTCGACGAGCTGATCGACACCTACGAGACGAAAGTGGGTCCACGCAACGGCGCGCGCATCGTCGCGCGCGCGTGGACGGATCCCGACTACAAGCGGCGCCTGCTCGCCGACGCCACCGCCGCCATCGCGGAGTTCGGGTTCATCGGGCGCCAGGGCGAGGACATGGTGGCGCTCGAGAACACGCCCAAGGTGCGCAACGTCGTGGT
>VBDM01000054.1:6364-10203 GCA_005881355.1 Betaproteobacteria bacterium | reverse complement strand
TTGTGCGTGCGCGCGCCGCGGATGCGGATCTGTTCCATCGGGCCTGTGGGCGAAGTCGAACCTGCTACTATACAAAATTTCGACGTGTCCCCGCCACCTTTATGACGTCCCGCTCTTATTCGGCCGGGATGTCCTCCCTCGAGCTGCGGGGGAGCCTGTCGCTCGCGTCGCTGTTCGCGCTGCGCATGCTTGGGCTGTTCCTCATCCTGCCGGTATTTGCGGTCCACGCCCGGCATCTGACCGGCGGCGACAGCCAGACGCTGGTGGGCGTGGCGCTGGGCATCTACGGTCTGACCCAGGGAATCCTGCAGATTCCCTACGGCATGGCCTCCGACCGCTACGGCAGGAAGCGCGTGATCGTCATCGGCTTGCTGCTGTTCGCGCTCGGGAGCTTCGTCGCCGCGTGGACGTCCGATATCCACGCGGTCATTCTCGGGCGCGCGATCCAGGGGACAGGCGCCATCGCGGCGCCGGTCACCGCGTTCATCGCCGATATCACGCGCGAAGAACACCGCACCAAGGCGATGGCCATGGTCGGCGGTTCGATCGGATTGACCTTTGCGGTATCGCTCGTCGCCGCGCCCGCGCTCTATCGCAGCATCGGGATGGACGGAATCTTCGAGCTCACGGGCGCGTTGTCGCTCGCGGCGATCTGGATGACGCTCGCGGTGGTGCCCGCGGAGCCTCGAAGCGCCGGCGACTCGACGCGGCGCGTCCAACGCGGCGCGCTGGGCGAGGTCCTGCGCAATACCGAGCAGCTGAGGCTCAACCTCGGCATCTTTTCGCTTCACGTCGTGCAGATGGCGATTTTCGTCGTGATCCCGGTTGCCCTCGTCCGGTACGGCGGGCTCGCCGTGAGCGAACACTGGAAGATCTATCTGCCGGTCGTGCTCGGCTCCTTCGCGCTCATGATGCCGCCGCTCGTCCAGGCCGAGCGCCGGGGCCGGATGAAATTTCTGTTCCTCGCCGCCATCGTCCTGCTGCTCGCCGTCGAGCTCGGCTTCGCCGTGTGCTACACGAATTTCGCCATGGCGATCGCCCTGCTGCTCGCCTTCTTCGTCGCCTTCAACATCCTGGAGGCGAGCCTTCCGTCTCTCGTGTCCCGGGTGGCGCCGCCGGCTTCGCGCGGCACCGCGCTCGGGGTGTACAACACCACCCAGGCTTTGGGGCTGTTCGTCGGGGGCGCCGCAGGCGGCTGGCTCGCCAAGAATTTCGGCGATCCCGCCGTCTTTGTATTCGGATTCGCGGTGATTGCGTTATGGCTGGGAGTGGCCTCGGGAATGCGCGTGCCGGGGGAGACCGTGGAGCGCGCGTACCGGGTGTCGCCGCGGCTGGATCCGACGGGTCTGCGCGAGCGGCTGGTTCGCTCGCGCGGCGTGCGCGAGGCCGTGATCGTGCCGGAGCAGGGCATCGCCCGGTTAAAGGTGTATCCTGAATCGTTCGACGAGCGGGCGGTGAGGGAAATTATCGAGGGAGAAAGCTGATGGCATCGGTCAATAAGGTCATTATCGTAGGCAATCTGGGGCGGGACCCCGAGACGCGCTACAACCCGGAAGGGGGCGCGATCACCAACATCTCGGTCGCGACCACCGACACCTGGAAGGACAAGGCGAGCGGCGAGAAGCAGGAGCGCACCGAGTGGCACCGCGTGGTGTTCTTCAACCGGCTCGCGGAGATCGCGGGCGAGTACCTGAAGAAGGGCTCGCAGGTCTATGTCGAAGGGTCCCTGCGCACGCGCAAGTGGAAGGACAAGGAAGGGCAGGAGCGCACCACCACCGAGATCGTCGCCGACCGCATGCAGATGCTCGGCAGCCGGCAGGGCTCGGGCGATTCGGGCGCGCGCGAGCGCGGCGACGAGGCCAAGGAACCCGCTGTTGCCGGCGAGGGCAAACCCGGCAAGAAGCCGGCGGGCAAGTTCGACGACATGGACGACGACATTCCGTTCTAATCGCGCGGCGCGGCGAAGCGCTGGTACAGGAAGGAGCCGAACGCTAACCCGGCGACGAACACCAGGGCCTCGACGCTCGCCGCGGACAATGCGGCGATGCCGGGGCCCGGGCAATAGCCGCCGATTCCCCAGCCGACTCCGAATATCGCCGAGCCGACGAGGAGCCGCCGGTCCACCTTGGTCGTCTTGGGCAGGTGGAATTCGCCGTCGAATATCGGCTGCCTGCGCTTCAGCACGAAGCGAAACGCAAGCATCGCCACGCCCACTGCGCCGCCGAGAACGAGCACGAGGCTCGGGTCCCAGTTGCCGGCGACATCCAGAAAATCGAGCACCTTCCTCGGGTTCACCATCTGGGAGATCGCAAGGCCCAGCCCGAACAGCAGGCCCGCCGCGAGCGCGCTCGCGTTTCTCGCCGCTGCGTGCGTCATGACGCGACTCCGAACAGATGCCGTACGACGAACACGCTCGCCATTCCGGTGACGAGGAACGCGAGCGTCGCGACGATCGAGCGCGCCGAAAGCCGGCTGATCCCGCACACGCCGTGCCCGCTGGTGCAGCCGCCGCCTTGCGCGGTGCCGAAGCCGACCAGCGCGCCGGCGAGCAGGACGAGCGGCAGCGAGTAGCCCGCGCGCGGCGCGAACGCGGGCGGCGCAAGCCACAACCAGGCGCCGGCTCCGGCGATGAGCCCGGCCAGGAACAGCCAGCGCCAGACGGCATCGTCCCCGCGCCGCTGCAGCGCCCCGTGCATGATGCCGCTCACGCCGGCGATGCGGCCGTTCAGCCACAGGAGCAGCGTCGCAGAAATTCCAATCAATGCGCCGCCGATCAGGGCGCTTGCCGGAGTGAAGTTCGCCACGCGCGAAACCCGTCGAGAATTATGTCTATTGTCGCGCTCCGGGGCTCCGGCGCGCAAGATCGGCTGCGGCTTCATCGCATTCCCTCTCCGGCCACGGTAAAATCACCGTTTCGGGAGAGCGTGTGGACATTAAGCGGCGCGAAGTATTAAAGGCAGGCAGCGGGGCCGGCGTGCTCGCGCTCGCGGCCGCGGCGGGCCTCGTGAAGCCCGGGGAAGCGTCGGCGCAGGAATGGAACAAGGCGGCGTTCGGCACCAAGAGCTTCGCCGACACGGTGAAGGCGCTCGGGGGCGGCGGCTCGACCGAGAGCAGAGACATCCAGATCACCGCGCCCGACATCGCCGAGAACGGGGCGGTGGTTCCAATTTCGATCGAGAGCAGGCTCGCCAAGACGCAGGCGATCGCCATCATGATCGAAAAAAACCCCAATACCCTGTCGGCCAACTTCGAGATTCCCGATGGGACCGATCCCTTCGTCACCACGCGGGTCAAGATGGGCGAGACCTCCAACGTCTACGCGCTCGTCAAGGCCGACGGCAGGTACTTCCATGCCGTGAAGGAGATCAAAGTCACCGTCGGCGGGTGTGGAGGGTAGACATGGCAGACCCGATGCGCATCCGCGCCAATATGGCGGGCGACAAAGTCGAAGTGCGGGTGCTGATGAGCCACGAGATGGAGACGGGCCAGCGCAAGGACGCGAAGGGCGATATCGTCCCCGCGCACTTCATCCAGAACGTGACCGTCACTCACGCCGGAAAGACGGTGCTCTCGGCGCAGTGGGGACCCGCGATATCGAAAAATCCGTTCATGCATTTCCGCTTCAAGGGCGGCAAGCCCGGGGAAAAGGTGACGATCAGCTGGGTCGACAACAAGGGCGACAAACGTACCGACGAAGCGACGATTTCCGGTGGCTAAGGCGATCTGGACCGGGTTTGTAGTACTGGCGACCATGCTGCCGTGCTTCGCGCCGGCTCAGCAGAAGGAAATCGAGCGCTACCGCGAACTCCTTCAGGTCGGCAATCCGTCGGAGCTGTTCG
>VBDM01000054.1:0-6344 GCA_005881355.1 Betaproteobacteria bacterium | reverse complement strand
CGCCTCGCTCGAGCAATGCGACCTCGGCCTCGGGCCCGGCGTCGTCAAAGGCGCCTATGTGCGCCTGCCGCGCTACTTTGCCGACGCCGACCGCGTGCAGGACCTCGAGTCGCGCCTGGTCACCTGCATGGTGACACTGCAAGGGTTCACTCCCGAAGAAGCCAAACGCAAGCCTTTTTCCGGCACGGGCGCGCCGATGATCGTGACGGACCCATTTTCCGGCGTGGGTCAGCGATCGGTGATGACCGACCTGGTTGCCTGGATCGCGTCCGAGTCGCGCGGCATGACGATTGCCCCGTCGACGTCCCACCCGAAAGAGCGTCTGGCCTATCAAGCCGGCGAAAAGCTTTTCTACTATCGCGCCGGACCGTATGACTTCGGCTGCATCACCTGCCACGGCGAAGAAGGAAAGCGGATCCGCTTGCAGAATCTGCCGAAAATGACCAACGCCAGAGATGCGCAACGCGCATTCGGCACCTGGCCCGGATACCGCGTCTCGGAGGGCGAGTTGCGGTCCATGCAATGGCGAATGTGGGAGTGCATCCGTCAGATGCGCTTCCCGGAGCTGGAGTTCACTTCCGATGCGTCGATCGCGCTCATAACGTACCTGGCGAAGAAGGCCGAGGGCGGCACGTTCGACGCCCCGTCACTCAAGCGATAAGGGGCGAAGTGAAGCCAAAAACGATTCTGACGCTGGCGCTTTGCGTTATCGGGGTCGCAGGATGCGCGACCCGGACCTCCGATTCAGAGGCGGAGCGCGCGGTAGCCGAGATGATAAAGGCCTCGTTCAAGACGCGCGGACAGGCGTCGGTGGACCGTCTCAAGCAGGACGAGGTCCAGGCGCTGTGCAGTAAGCACGCCGGAGAATTGCCGAAAGACGCGAGTGACGCTATAGAAAAGGCGCAACAGGCGACGATCCGTTACCCGAGCTCCGGCAAGCTGATAGGCGACTGGCGCCAGGGCGAACGCATCGCACAGAGCGGCACCGGCAAGCAATTCACCGACGACCCTGCCCGGCCTGCCGGCGGCAGCTGCTACAACTGCCACCAGCTCTCGAAGCAGGAGCTGTCGTTCGGTACCATCGGCCCGAGCCTCTACCAGTTCGGCAAGCTGCGCGGCGCGAGCGAGACGGTCCAGCGCTACGCCTACGGCAAGATCTACAACGCTCAAGGCTACTCCGCATGCTCCAACATGCCGCGCTTCGGTCACAACGGGATCCTGACCGAGGAGCAGATCACCCACCTCGTGGCGCTGCTGCTCGACCCGGATTCGCCGGTGAATAAGTGACGATGCGACGCAAGCGCTGCATCGTCATTCCCGCGCAAGCGGGAATCCAGCGGCTTTCAACGCCACTGGGTCCCCGCTTCCGCGGGGACGACGTCATTTAGTGTCCCTCTCCCGCCGCGAATTCCTGCAGGCGCTCGGAGCCGCCGCCGCGGCCGGATTCGCGCTGGATGCGCGCACCGCGTCGCAAGCTTCGTCGTTTTACGATTTGCCCCGTTTCGGCAACGTCTCGCTGCTGCATTTCACCGACTGCCACGCTCAGCTGCTCCCGGTCCATTTCCGCGAGCCGAACGTCAATCTCGGCGTGGCGGGAAGCACGAACCGCCCGCCGCATCTGGTCGGCGAGGCGCTGCTCAAGCATTTCCGCCTCCGGCCGGGAAGCCGCGAGGCGCACGCCTTCACCCATCTCGACTTCACTCGGGCGGCGAAGACGTACGGAAAGCTGGGCGGCTTCGCGCACCTTGCGACGCTCGTGAAGAGGCTGCGCGCCGGACGCCGCGCGAGCCTCCTCCTCGACGGCGGCGACACCTGGCAGGGATCGGCGACCTCGCTCTGGACGCGAGGGCAGGACATGATCGAGGCGCAGAAGCTGCTGGGCGTCGACATCATGACCGGTCACTGGGAGTTCACCTACGGCGCGGCCCGCGTGAAGGAGGTCGTCGCGCGCGATTTCGCCGGCAGGATCGAGTTCCTCGCGCAGAACGTCGAGACCGGCGACTTCGGCGACCCGGTGTTCAAGCCCTACACGATTCGCGAGCTCGCCGGCGTGCCGGTCGGCATCATCGGCCAGGCGTTTCCCTATACGCCGATCGCCCATCCGCGCCGGTTCGTCGCCGAATGGAAATTCGGCATCGAGGAGGAGCGCCTGCAGAGGCTCGCAAGCGAAATCCGCGGCAAAGGAGCGCAGGTCGTCGTGCTCCTCTCGCACAACGGCATGGACGTCGACCTGAAGCTCGCTTCGCGCGTCACCGGAATCGACGTCGTTCTCGGCGGCCATACCCACGACGGCGTCCCGGAGCCGGTGGTGGTGTCCAATGCGAAAGGCAGGACGCTGGTCACCAACGCGGGATCGAACGGAAAATTTCTCGCGGTGCTCGATCTCGATATCCGGGGCGGGCGGATCTCGGGGCATCGCTACCGCTTGCTCCCGGTGTTCGCGAACCTGCTTCCCGCCGATCCCGAGATGGCGCGGCTGATCGAGGCGCAGCGCGCGCCCTACGAGGGAAAGCTCTCGGAAAAGCTCGCCGTCACCGAAGGGCTTCTCTACCGCCGCGGCAACTTCAACGGCTCCTTCGACCAGCTGATACTCGATGCGCTGATGGAAGTGAAAGGCGCCGAGATCGCGTTCTCGCCCGGCTTTCGCTGGGGCACGACGCTTCTCCCGGGCGAGGCGATCACGCTCGAGCAGGTGATGAACCAGACCGCGATCACCTATCCCCGCACCACGCTCGCCGAACTGACCGGCGCGGCGATCAAGACCATTCTCGAGGACGTCTGCGACAACCTGTTCCATCCCGATCCTTATTACCGGCAGGGCGGAGACATGGTGAGGGTGGGCGGGATGAGCTACAGCTGCAACCCTCTCGAGAAAATCGGCCGGCGCATCGGCGACATGCGCCTGCGCGGGCGCCCGATGGAAGTGGACAAGACCTACAAGGTGGCGAGCTGGGCGCCGGTGGGCGAAGGCGAAAACGCCGGCGAACCGATGTGGGACGTGCTGAGCCGCTATCTGCGCGACAGGAAGGTCGTGAAGCCGCGCGAGCTCAACCTGCCGCGACTGGTCGGCGTCAAAGGGAATCTCGGGATCGCCTGACTCGGGATCATTCGCGACCGCGTAGCGGCTCGTCCTGGAACTTGAAATCGTCGCGCTGTTCCCCATCTCCGCAGGGAGGATCGATCACTTAGAGGTATAATTCGCGGCTTGCGGAGGCTTCATGCCGATCTACGAATATCGCTGCTCATCCTGCGCGTTCCAGAAGGAATACCTGCAGAAAGTCACCGACCCGGTGAAGACGGTCTGTCCCGAATGCGGAAAGAAGACGTTTTCCAAGATGCTGACGGCGGCGGGGTTCCAGCTGAAAGGCTCCGGCTGGTACGCGACCGACTTCAGGAATCCGAAACCGGCGGCGAAGACCGAAAGCAAGGGCGAGACGAAGTCCGAGGCGAAGTCCGAATCCAAGCCCGACGGAAAATCCGCTGCGAAGGCCGAGAGCAAGACCGACAGCAAGACCGACGGCAAGACCGACGGCAAGACCGACGGCAAGACCGAATCGAAATCCGAAGCCGCGGGCAGCGGAGCGGGCTCGTAGAGCCCCGATCGTGACTGAGTCCGCTCTCCCGAGCGGAAACCGATGAAGAAATACCTCATCACCGGCCTTCTCATCTGGATTCCGCTCGCGATCACCATCTGGGTGCTCGACTTGATCGTGAGCACCATGGACCAGTCGCTCCTGCTCCTGCCGCCGCAGTATCAGCCGCAGGTCCTGCTCGGCTATCAGATCCCGGGCCTGGGCGTGCTGCTCACCTTGGTCGTCGTTTTCGCGACCGGCGTGCTCGCCTCCAACATCCTCGGCCAGCGGCTGCTTCGGCTCTGGGAGTACCTGCTCCGCCGCATCCCGGTGGTGAAGACCATCTACAGCGGAGTGAAGCAGGTGAGCGACACGCTGTTCGCGCCCGGCGGCCAGGCGTTCAGCAAGGCGCTGCTCGTGCAGTACCCCCGCGAGGGCAGCTGGACGATCGCGTTTCTCACCGGTCGGCCCGGCGGCGACGTCGCCAACCACCTGCACGGCGAGTATTTGAGCGTCTATGTTCCCACCACGCCGAACCCGACCTCCGGGTTCTTCCTCATGATGCCCAGGTCCGACGTCGTCGAGCTCGAGATGAGCGTGGACGACGCGATCAAGTACGTCATCTCGATGGGCGTGGTGGCGCCGGAGCTGCCCGGCGCCCGGAAACAGTAGCGCTTCGCCGCGACCGCCCCGGTCGATGCGCACCCACTATTGCGGCACGCTCGGCTCCGCGCTGCTCGGGCAATCGGTGACGCTGTGCGGCTGGGCGCACCGGCGCCGCGACCACGGCGGGGTGATCTTCATCGACCTGCGCGACCGCGAAGGCCTCGCGCAGGTCGTGTCCGACCCCGACCGCAAGTCGACGTTCGCGACGGCGGAGAAAATCCGCAACGAATACGTGCTGTAGGTGACCGGCGTCGTGCGCCGGCGCCCCGAGGGCACGATCAATCCGAATCTGGCGAGCGGAGAGGTGGAAGTGCTCGCGCACGAGATCGAGATCCTCAATCCCTCGATCACGCCGCCCTTTCAGCTGGACGAGGACAATCTTTCCGAGACCGTGCGGCTCACCCACCGGGTGCTCGACCTGCGCCGCGAGCCGATGCAGAAGAACCTCAGGCTGCGCTACCGCGTCGCGATGGCGGTGCGGAAGTATCTCGACGCGCGCGGCTTCATCGACATCGAGACGCCGATGCTCACGCGCTCGACTCCCGAGGGCGCGCGCGACTACCTCGTGCCCTCGCGCATGTACGCGGGCGAGTTCTACGCGCTGCCGCAGTCGCCGCAGCTGTTCAAGCAGATGCTGATGATCGCGGGCTACGACCGCTATTACCAGATCACCAAGTGCTTCCGCGACGAGGATTCGCGCGCCGACCGCCAGCCCGAGTTCACGCAGATCGACTGCGAGACCTCGTTCCTCGCCGAAGCCGAGATCCGCGCGATCTTCGAGGGCATGATCCGCGCCGTCTTCAAGGAGGTGCTCGAAGTCGCGCTTCCCGATCCGTTTCCGGTCATGAGCTACGCGGATGCGATGCGCGACTACGGATCGGACAAGCCCGACTTGCGCGTGCCCCTCAGGCTCACCGAGCTGACCGAGGTGATGAAGCCGGTCGAGTTCAAGGTGTTTTCAGGGCCGGCGAACACCCCGGGCCACCGCGTCGCGGGGCTCCTGGTTCCCAAGGGCGGGGAGCTCACGCGCGGCGAGATCGATGCCTACACCGAGTTCGTCGGCGTCTTCGGAGCCAAAGGTCTCGCCTGGATCAAGTTCAATGACGTCGCCAAGGGGCGCGAGGGGATGCAATCGCCGATCGTGAAGAACCTTTCGGACGCGGCGCTCAAGGCCGTCGTCGAGCTCTCCGGCGCGAAGAACGGCGACCTGATGTTCTTCGGCGCGGGCAAGGCGAAGATCGTCAACGACGCGCTCGGGGCGCTGCGCGTGAAGATCGGCCACGAGAAAGGTTACGCACAAGCCGGCTGGAAGCCGCTCTGGGTCGTGGACTTCCCGATGTTCGAGTACGACGAGGAGGGAAAGCGCTGGAACGCGATGCATCACCCGTTCACTTCACCCAAGGACGGCCATGAGGACCTCGTCGCCTCCGACCCCGGCAAGGCCGTCGCGAAGGCCTACGACATGGCGCTGAACGGCTGGGAGATCGGCGGCGGCTCGGTGCGTATCCACCGCGAGGAAGTGCAGTCGAAAGTGTTCCGCGCGCTTTCGATCGGCCCGGAAGAGGCGCGGCAGAAATTCGGGTTCCTGCTCGATGCGCTGCAGTACGGCGCGCCGCCGCACGGCGGCATCGCCTTCGGCCTCGATCGCATCGTCGCGATGATGGCGGGCGCCGAGTCGATCCGCGACGTCATCGCCTTCCCCAAGACGCAGCGCGCGCAGGACCTGCTCACGCAGGCACCGTCGCCCGTGGACGAGAAGCAGCTGCGTGAGCTGCACATTCGCCTGCGCAAGGCCGAGAGCTGAGCGCATGGACGCGGAATGGATCAAGGACGCGGCGAAGGCGGGCGTGTTCCAGCTCTCCGCTGACGCGCGCGAGTTCGCGCGCGCAGCCGCCGCGGCGGGACTCATGGTGATCTACGTCGACATCCACCACGCCCACGACAAGGAGGACTTTCTCGACGAGGTGTCGCGTGCGCTTCGCTTTCCCGACAAGCTCAGCGCCGACTGGAGCGCTTTTGTCGGCGGACTGAAGGACCTGTCGTGGCTTTCCGCCAAGGGCTGGGTGGTGATCCTCGAGAAAAGCAAGCACTTCTGCGGCGGGCACG
>VBDM01000053.1 GCA_005881355.1 Betaproteobacteria bacterium | reverse complement strand
CGCTGAAAAACTGCACCTCGCGCGACCGGTATCCGGCATCGGCGGCCAACGTCAAGTCGCCGATTTGGTATTGCGCCGCGAGGCTGGTGCTCCAGCCGTCTAGGTTGGCGTAATCGTTCGGAGTAGATGTGCCCCGGGGGTCGGTCGCAAGCTCGGTCTCGGTGCGAGCGCCAGGCAGCCTTGAGCGCTGGCGCTCTCCGCCGGCCCGCAGCGCGATCGAGCCTGATGGTCCGGTTAGGCGCCATTCGCCGGTCAAATTCTCCTGTGTGGCATGGTTATTCCGGCGGAAGTTGTCGCTTTCGTAAGCGTTGGCGTTTAACGCGAGACCCGAGGTCTCTCCCGAGGAAATGTGGCCGACGCGCAGGTCTCGGGTCGCATCGCTGCCAAGCGCACCGTACAGCGTCGTTCGCGCTGGCGTGGGAGCGGGCGCTGCAGTGATGATGTTAATGGTGCCGCCGGTGGTCCCACCGCCATAAAGAACCGACCCGCTCCCGCGCACGATCTCGATCCGCTCGATGGCGTTGAGGGGAATGCCGGTCAGCCTCGCAGCCGCAAGCTCGTTTTCACTTATTCGCTGTCCGTTCAACAACACCAGTGAATTCTGATCGCCGGTCACGCCGAAGCCACGGAGATCGATCGGCAGGTCCGGCGTACCGAGAAAATTGATGCGCGTATGTACGCCTCCGAGCTTGTTGAGAACCTCGGCGACGGAGGTCGCCGTGCTGTTGCGTATATCTTCGCTAGTGATCACCGTGACGCCGACCGGCGCAGCGAGCACGCTGTCGGGAAAGCGCGTCGCGGTGACGATGACGGCAGGATCTTCGGGGCTTTGAGCAAGCGTAAGAGGCGCCGCGGCTGCGGCGAGCGCGGCAACAATGGAGCGTTTCATTGACC
Source organism: Betaproteobacteria bacterium (assembly GCA_005881355.1). Lineage (GTDB taxonomy): Bacteria > Pseudomonadota > Gammaproteobacteria > Burkholderiales > SG8-39 > VBDM01. The sequence continues at coordinate 5,299 of VBDM01000053.1, read as the reverse complement.
CTCCCCGGCCAGCGTCCCCGCAGGCCCGTGTCTAGCGTCGAGAGGAAATGCCGTGGCGGAGCGAGCGGCTGGGCCGCTCCCCGCGGCATTTCCGACTATCGCTTGAGGCCGGTCTCCGGGCTCGTGGGATCGGGCGTATCGCCTTCCCGTGAGCTGGTGCTCACAGTGGCTGGGCTGTCGGCCTCGCGCAAAAGCGCAGGCTCTGGCCGCTGGGTTGATACGCCCGCGCACACTTACCGTTGCGGGGGCAGCAGAGGCTTTGGCCGTTTGTCGGCCGCACCTCTTTCCCGTTTCACACCGGCGCGAGACACGCGCCGGAACACCTCGAACGAGCGCGTTGATTGTACTACCACAAGTCCCCGGAACCCGGTAAGCTACAGGTTGGAATCTACATTGAAAACGATTCCTTACACCTTGACTTAGCAGGATTTTCCAAACTATAGTGTGCCGATGGACACGCAACTGGCCGTCCTCGAAGAAAAAATCCGCCAAGCCGCGCAGCTGTGCCAGCGACTGCGCGACGAAAACAGGGGTCTGCGCCAGCAGCTGGCGGCATTGCAGGGCGATAAAAGGCAGCTAGCCGAGAAGATCGACGGCGCCCGCAGCCGCCTCGAGAACCTCCTCAAGCAGATCCCCGAATAGCGCTTTCGGATGAGCGCGAAACCCAAGACCCTTGATGTCACCATCATGGGCCGGACCTACAAGGTCGCGTGCTCGGAGGAGGAGCGCGAAGCTCTGCTCGCGGCGGTGGCCTTTCTCGACCGGAAGATGACCGAGATCAAGAACGCCGGTCGGGTGGCAAGCGCCGAGCGCATCGCCGTGATGGCCGCGCTCAACATCGCTCACGAGCTGCTGAGTTCGAGAAACAACGCAAGCGGCTTTGACATCGAGGGCCTGCGGCGTAGAATGGCCGCAATGGAAGCGACGCTCGATCAGGCCCTCGCTCCTTAGGAGCGCGTGCCGTCAAAGGTTTCGAGCCTCGCCCGTGGAATTGTCCCCTGCGGTGTGCGCCAAGACCCGGAAAATTCTTGAACCAACAGATTGGATTTGGTTGCGGACTCGAGCGTCACTGTTGTGCGCGTCCCTAGTCGGATGTACCTGATGTGACCGGAAAGCGACCACCTTGAACCGAAAGGTTCAGGAATCGGTTCTAGCGGCATCGGCGGGGGACACCCAAATAAACGAAAACGCAAAAACGACAAATGAAAACGCAGGCACGGGCCTGCGTTTTCATTTGCGGGCCTGGAATTGAAATCGCCGATCATGTCCTACTGGCTGATGAAATCCGAACCCGACGAGTTCGGCATCGACGATCTTGCCGCGGCTCCCGGAAAGAGCGCGGCGTGGGCCGGTGTGCGCAACTACCAGGCCCGCAACTTCATGCGCGAGAAGATGCGCGTCGGCGACAAGGTCTTCTTCTACCATTCGAGCTGCCCCCAGCCCGGCATCGCGGGAATCGCCGAAGTCGCCTCGGGGCCGTACCCCGACGCGAGCCAGTTCGACCGGAAGAGCCCCTATTTCGACGAGGCGGTAAAGCGAGAGACGCCGCGCTGGTTCAATGTCGATGTGAGGTTCGTAAAGAAAACTCGATTGATCAGCCTCGCCGAGCTGCGCGAGCACCGCGAGCTTGCCTCGATGCGCGTGCTCGCCCCCGGCAACCGGCTCTCGATCACCCCGGTGGATGCGCGCGAATGGGAATTCATCACCCGTCGCCTCATGAAGCTCTAAGGCGCACCGATGAGCACGCTGCAGAACGACACGCTGATCCGCGCGCTGACGCGGCAGCCCACGCCCTACACGCCGGTATGGCTGATGCGCCAGGCAGGGCGTTATCTCCCCGAGTACAACGATGCGCGCCGCCGCGCCGGCAGCTTCCTCGCCCTGTGCAAGACACCTTCGCTCGCCACCGAGGTCACGCTGCAGCCGCTTGAGCGTTTCCGCCTGGACGCGGCGATCCTGTTCTCGGACATTCTCACCATTCCCGACGCGATGGGACTCGGACTTTACTTCGCCGATGGGGAGGGTCCGCGACTGGAACGGCCGCTGCGCGACGAAGCTTCGATCGCGAGGCTTGCCGTGCCCGACCCGGCCGAAGATCTGCGTTACGTCGGCGACGCGGTCGCGGAGATCCGGCGCGCCCTGGCCGGCCGCGTGCCGCTCATCGGATTTGCCGGCAGTCCGTACACGCTTGCCTGCTACATGGTCGAGGGCGGGGCGAGCGAGGACTGGCGGACCGTGAAGGCAATGCTTTACAAGCGTCCGGACTTGCTTCACCGCCTGCTCGAGACCAACAGCCGAGCGGTGTCGGCGTTGCTCAACGCGCAGATCGAGGCAGGCGCACAGGTGACGATGATTTTCGACACTTGGGGCGGCAGTCTTCCCGCCGCGGCCTATCGGGAGTTTTCCCTCGCATACATGGAAAAGGTGCTGTCACGGCTCAAGCGTGGTGAAGGCAGCGCGCGCGTTCCCGTCATCGTGTTCACAAAGGGCGGCGCACCCTGGCTGGAGCAAATCGCCGCAATCGGATGCGACTGCGTCGGGCTGGACTGGAGCCCGGATCTCGGCGAAGCGCGCCAGCGGATCGGCAAGCGCGTCGCTTTGCAGGGCAATCTCGATCCGATGGTGCTGCTCGCCTCGCCCGAGGAAGTGCGGCGCGAGACCGAGAAGGTGCTCGAATCCTATGGAAGCGGGGCCGGCCATGTGTTCAATCTCGGCCACGGCGTTCCGCAGCTCGCGCAGCCCGAAAACGTCGAGGCGCTGGTCGCTGCAGTGCACGAATTGAGCCCAAAATTTCACCGGTAGGGCTGAAAAGCGGGAATTCCGGAGCCGGTGCAGCGAAGCGACTTATGCACAACACCCCCGGAACCCCGCATCTGGCGCGGACTTTCGAGGGGTTCCTTCGAGAGTTTCACAAGCCGCTGTATTTCCATCTCTTTTCAATGTGCCCTCATTTTAGGCACAGCGAAAAATTCCTTGCAGGAGTACGAGTTACCGTTGCGTGAAAGCCTTATTCACACACTTACTCACAGATTCTGTGAAAAACAAAAAAAACCCCATACAACCAAGTACGTTATCGAGGTCGTCGCAGAATTCACTTGAGTAGCGCGCCGGCGCGTTCGAACCTTCAAAAGATGATCATCCTGCGGGTCGCTCTCGATGTACCGCTGCCGAAGCTCTTCGACTACCGCTCGGAGGACGCGACGCGGGCGGACATCGGCTATCGGGCGCTCGTTCCGTTCGGAACGAAGCGCCGGGTCGGCGTGATCGTGGACGTCGCGGCGAAGTCCGAGGTGACCGATTCTCGACTGCGCCCGGTGGAAAAAATCCTGCGTGATGTCCCGCCTCTTTCCCGCGAGTGGCTGGCCCTCGCGAAGTTCTGCAGCGACTATTACCACCGCCCGCTCGGCGAAGTAGTGATGTCCGCGCTGCCACCACGGCTGCGTACGGCGAAAGCAGTTCCCCGCGACGCGGTCAACTACGTCCTGACGCCGGCCGGCCGGGAGGCGCTTGCCCTGATACCGGAGCGGCACAAACGCCTGCGCACGCTGCTCGGCCGGCTTGCGCGCGGTCGGGCATCCGAATCGGAACTCGAGCCGCTCGCGCAGAGCGCTCGAGGTCTGCTGAAGCGCGCGATCGAATCAGGTTGGGTCGCTCCTATCGATCCGCCGCAGTCCGGGATCCGCTTTATCCGAGCACACGAGCTGACTTCAGAGCAACAGCGCGCCGTAGACGCCTTGCGCAGCGGGGCAGAGAAATTTCGGGTAAGCCTGCTCTTTGGCGTTACCGGCAGCGGGAAAACCGAGATCTACCTGCAGCTCATCGCCGAGGTCCTCGAGCGCCGCGGGCAGGTCTTGACCCTGGTGCCCGAAATAGCGCTTACTCCGGCGCTCGAGAGCGTGTTCCGGAGCCGCTTCCCCGGGGCTTGCATCCTCACTCAGACGAGCGCGATGGCGGAACTCGAGCGCGCCCGCGGCTGGCTACAAGCGCACCGCTGCCGTGCTGATATTGTCCTGGGCACGCGGCTCGCCGTGTTCACCCGGCTCCCCCGCCTCGGGCTGGTGGTGGTGGACGAGGAACAGGACGCGTCGTTCAAGCAACGAGAGGGCGTGCGCTACTCGGCGCGCGACCTGGCGATCGCACGGGCCCGGGCGGCCGGCGTTCCGGTCGTGCTGTGCTCCGCGACGCCATCGCTGGAGACCTTCCACCATGCGACCTCCGGGAAATATGCGCTTGTCCAACTCACGCGCCGGGCCATCGACCGGGCGGCGCTGCCCGCCATACGCCTTATCGATACCCGCGCACATCCGCCGAGCGACGGCGTTGCCGCTCCGCTCCTTGAGGCGCTCGCTGCGCGCCTTGCACGAGGCGAGCAATCGCTGGTCTTCCTCAATCGCCGCGGCTACGCGCCGCTGCTCGCCTGCCCGGCTTGCGGCTGGGTAAAGGGCTGCAAGCGCTGCTCGGCGCACATGGTCGTGCACTTGGCCGAGCAGCGGCTGCGCTGCCATCATTGCGGCCTCGCCGAAGGCATCCCGCGCGCCTGTCCGGAATGCGGCGAGCCCGATTTGCAGTCTTTCGGACGCGGGACGCAGCGCTTGGAAGTCGCGCTCGCAGAAAAATTTACGCTCGCCCGCATTCTGCGCCTGGATAGCGACGCAGTGCGCACCCGAGGCAAGCTCGAGGACCTGCTCGAGCGCGCAGCGCACGCCGATATCCTCGTCGGTACGCAGCTTCTCGCCAAGGGCCACCACTTCGAGCGCTTGACGCTCGCCGCCGTGCTCAACGCCGACAGCGGTTTGTTTTCGAGCGATTACCGGGCGAGCGAGCGGACTTTCGCACAGCTGCAGCAGGTCGCGGGACGCTCCGGCCGCGCAGATCTGCCGGGTGAGGTGCTGATCCAGACGCGTTACCCGGACCATCCTCTGTACCGCTCGCTCGTGCGTCATGACTTCACGGGCTTCGCAAGGAGCCTGCTCGCCGAGCGCCGCGAGGCGGGCTTTCCGCCCTACGTATTCGAAGCCGCGCTGCGCGCGGAAAGCCGCGACGCGGCTCGCGCCCTGCATTTCCTTGGATCGGCAATCGAGCGCGCGCCGCGAGGCGGCGCCTCGATCACCGTGTTCGATCCGGCGCCGATGTCGCTCGCGCGGCTCGCGGGAATGGAGCGCGCGCAGGTCCTGCTGCAATCGCGCTCGCGGCCGCGCCTGCGGACGTTCCTCTCCCACTGGAGCGATACGCTCTACCGCATGCCGGCGCACGGAGTGCGCTGGCACCTGGACGTCGACCCGATCGAGTTCTAGATCAG
>VBDM01000076.1 GCA_005881355.1 Betaproteobacteria bacterium | reverse complement strand
CGCGAGCGCCTCTTCGCGGTTGCGCTCGAGGCTGCGGTGCTGCTGCGCCTTGATGACGAGGACGCCCTCGCGCGTGATGCGCTGATCGCGCGAGCCCAGGAGCCGCGCCTTCCAATGCTCGGGCAGCGAGGAGGCGCGGATGTCGAAGCGCAGGTGCACGGCCGAGGACACCTTGTTGACGTTCTGGCCGCCAGCTCCCTGCGCGCGAATCGCGCTGATCTCGATCTCGCCTTCGGGAATCGCGATCGCCGGGAAAGTATTCGGCATGGCTGGGCTGCAACTCATTATCGCACCGGCCGGGCCGGAAACGCGACGAGACAGGGAGGAAGCCATGATCCAAGGCCGCCTTAAAACTCCGTGCTCGGGTCGCTCGTGCTTCCCGCGGGCCCGGTCCGAGGTTACCGTCTTGCGAGGATGATCTGTCGCGTATCCCGCGCGAGGACGCGCCCCGAAAGCCCTCGTGCCCGAAGCTTCTCGTAGAGGGGCGGCTCCATGATCGCGAAGGCCTCCCCGTGCTCCTGCCAGCGGCTGACGAACTCATCGACCGACCCGACGTATTTCCCGGGCTCGGATGCGATGCCCGGCGCCAGCTCGTCCCTGTAGCCGACCAGCGTCACCGGCCGGCCGAGGTAGAACGGGACGCTCTGATCGAAAGTCGCCACGCTGTAGAAGGGGGCATCGCGCGGAAAGCGCAGCTCCCGGCCCGCTACGGGTTTGATGAGCCGCTCGGACGAATAGTTCTCGTCGAGGACATGCGCGCCCGAGAGCGCAAGCTGGGCGGCAAGCAGGCTGCCCAGCCCGAGAACCGCGATGGATGCCTCGCGGCGCGTTCGGCGCAGAAGACCGAGCGCGGCGATGCCCGCCGCCGCTAACGCCAGCGCGGCGGCGAACAGCCAGATCGAATATCCCGCGTCAAATTCCGTCCACGAGAGGTGCGCGCTCAGGGTCGGAAGTGCGCCCGCGAGAAGCGCCAGGACGACTCCGCCGGCGACGCAGGCGAGCGCCGGCGCGCGGCGCACACCATCGGACATGGCCGGATAGTGTCTTGCAAACAGGAGCAGAATCGCCGGGAGAGCCGGCAGCACATAACCCGGGAGCTTGGATTGCGACGCGCTGAAGAACAGGACGACGATCGCGGTCCAGATGACGAGAAAGCGATCGGGCTTGAAGCCCGAGGAGGCCGACGCCTTCCATCCCCTCGCGAGCGCGGCCGGAATGCTCGGCGTCCAGGGCAGCAGCGCGACGAGCAGCACCGGGGCGAAGTACCACCACGGGCCCGGCCGGTGATGGTGCGGCAGCAGGTAGCGCTCGAAATGCTCGTGGATGAAGAAGAAATGGAAAAACTCCGGGTTCCTGTGCTGCACCAGGACGAACCAGGGCAGGACGATCGCGCCGAACACCCACAGCCCAGGCGCCCAATGCAGACGCCGAAGGAGCGCCCGGTCGCGCTCGATGACGACATAGACGAGAAGCGCCACGCCCGGAAGCACGATCCCGATCAGTCCCTTGCTGAGCACGGCGCAAGCTATCGCCGCCCATGCGAGGATCATCCAGCCCCGCTCGACGCGCGGGGGAAGGTCGGCGCGGCGGCTCAACAGAAAACCCAGCAGCGCGGCGGTCAGAAAGAAGGTCAGCCCCATGTCCAGGGTCAGGAACTGGCCGCCGAGGAAGTATCCCCAGCAACCCGCCACGGTGAGCGCGGTCACGATCCACGGCGAGCCGGGCGCAAGGCGCGACCCGGCGAACGCCGCGAGCAAGATCCCGAGGAAACTGGTCAGGGCCGGCCATAGGCGCGCCGTCCATTCGTCCGCGCCGAACACCGCGAACGCGCCCGCCGTCGCCCAGTACTGCAGCGGCGGTTTTTCCAGGTACTTGATGCCGTTGTGCCGCGGCGTCACCCAGTCGTTGGAGTCGAGCATTTCCCGGGCGATGTCGGCGTAGCGTCCTTCGTCCGGCATGAACAGCCCGCGGTACTCGAGCCCCGCAAACCATAACAAGGCGCAGACTAGGCAAGCGCTCGCGATCCATCGGAGCGGCGGCGTCGGTTCTCGAATGCCGAAGTAGGGCCGCAGGGCGGTAGCATGAATCGCCGTGCCTTGCGGTGCGCTGACGCGGAGCTTTCAGCCGGCTGTCGAGACGGCTTATACAATCACTCCTCGTTTTCCGAAACGCACATGAAGACCCGCCGCCGTCCGTTCGCCGCGTCCGAGACGATCGCTTCCTTTCGTCTCGCGGCCGCGCTGTTGGCGGCGCTAGCGGTTTGGGGCGAGGCCGTTTCGCAAACCTACCCGGCCCGCCCGATCCGATTCCTGGTCGGCTCCCCGCCCGGCTCGGGCAACGATCTCGTCAGCCGCCTTCTCGCGCAGAAGCTCGCGGAGCGCTTCGGCCAGCCGGTCGTGGTCGAGCAGAGGCCCGGCGGCGCGGGGCTTCTCGCGAACGACGCCGTGGCGAAATCGACTCCGGACGGGCACACGATGGTGCTGCTCTCGGGCGCGCATCCCGCGACCGCGGCTCTGAACCGGGCGCTGCCTTACGATCCGGTGCGCGACTTCGGCATGGTGGGAACGGTGGTCGCTTACCCGCTCGTGATCTCGGTTGCCCCGGATTCCCCGATCCGCTCGTTTGCGGACCTGATCGAGCGCGCGCGGGCAGCGCCGGGAAAGCTGACGTATTCGATGACCCCGGGGACGCTGGTGCACCTGCTCGGCGAGTGGATCAACATCGAGGCGGGCACCGCGATCCTGGGCGTGCCCTACAAGGGCAGCGCGAACGCCCTGGTGGACGTGCTGGCCGGGCGCATCGATGCGACCATCGAGACGGGAACGGCCTCGTTCGGGCATATCCGCTCGGGAAAACTCCGCGCGCTTGCCGTGTCTTCGCCCGCGCGGCATCCGGCCATGCCCGGGCTGCCGACGATTTCAGAGACGCTGCCCGGCGTGGAAATGAGCTCGTGGCTGGGCCTCGCCGTCCCGGCGGCGACTCCGCGGGCGATCGTCGATCGCCTGAACGGCGAGATCCGCTCGATTCTCGGGATGAGCGACGTGCGCCGGCGTCTCGCCGACCTGAGCGGCGTGCCGGCGCCCTCCAGCCCCGAGGAAATGCGCGCGCTCATCGAACGCGAGATCGCGCGCTGGAAGCGCGTCGTCGAGCTGAAGAACATCGAGCGGCAGAACTGATCCGTTCCGCCGGGCTGCCTTCGAGGCCCGTTATTTCAGCTTTGCGGCGATGTGGTCAATGCCGGCCTGCGCACAGGCGGCGTCGGCGTCTCCGCCGGACCCGGCGGGGGAGCCCGGCGCGCCGGGCGAGCCCGAGACGCCGATCGAGCCGACCAGTTCGTTGCCCGCGCGGATCGGAAGCCCGCCTGCCGCCGTCGTGATTCTCTCCAGATGCAGCGCCCCGATCCCGGTGGGATTGGCGACCGCGCGCTTGCCGTACTCGCCCGAAGGCGTGCGGTACGTGAGCGCCGTGTACGCCTTGCGCAGGCTGTGCTCGAGGCTGTGAGGGTTGGAGCCGTCGTCGTTGAGCATCACCCGGGTGCGCGCGAAACGATCGAGCACCGTAACCGTCACGTGATGGCCTCCCTTGCGGCACTGCGCCTGAGCCGCCGTCGCCGCCTCGCGCGCCGCGTCGGTCGAAATGCTGCGCTCGGTCACGAGCGCTTGCGCGAGCGCCGCGCAGGGAACCGTCGCGAGGATTGCCGTCAATATCCGCCGTTTGCTGCTCTTCATGTGCTCCTCCTTGGTTTGGAAAACCGGCACTTGCTTCCGAATGCTATCTCAGGCGGAAGCACGGGAGGAGAGGAGTATTTCGACGAGCGCCATTTCGACCGCAAGTCTTCGCGAAATGCTAAAGTTGCGGCCGCGACAATTCTCCTCTGGAGCACATCACGCTCATGGCCGCCAAAGATAGACCCTTCGTGATCGCCCTCGAAGAACACTACTGGGACGCCGAGGTCGCAAAGACTTTCGAGAGCGCAGAGGCGCGCAAACCCGCGCTGCGCCAGCGCCTGGACGACCTGGGCGCGCTGCGCTTGAGGGAAATGGACGAAGCCGGAATCGACGTGCAGGTGATCTCGCATGGAGCGCCCTCGACGCAGCGCATCGACGCGGCGAGCGCGGTGCCGCTCGCGAGGCGTGCGAACGACCGGCTGCACGAGGCGGTGCGCGCGCACCCCGACCGCTTCGCGGGATTCGCCGCCCTGCCCACCGCAGACCCGAAGGCCGCGGCGGACGAGCTCGAGCGCACCGTCGCCAGGCTCGGGTTCAAAGGCGCGATGGTGCACGGCCCCACGAACGGCGTGTTCTTCGACGACAAGCGCTTCTGGCCGATATTCGAGCGCGCGCAGGCGCTGGATGTGCCGCTCTACATCCATCCCTCTTCGCCCGTTCCCGCGGTGGTGGAAGCCTACTACAGGGATTACCTGAAGGAGTTCCCCCAGCTCCTCACCGCGGCGTGGGGCTACACGGTGGAGACCGCCACGCACGGCATCCGCATGATCCTGTCGGGCGCATTCGACAAATACCCGCGCCTGAAGATCATCCTCGGGCACCTCGGCGAATCGCTGCCGTTCTCGGCCTGGCGCATCAACATGGCGCTGTCGCGCGGAGACAAGCCGAGCACCTTCCGCGACACTTTCAACGAGCACTTCTGGATCACCACGAGCGGCAACTTCTCCACCCCCGCGCTCATGTGCTGCATCATGGAGATGGGCGTGGACCGGATCCTCTTCTCGGTGGACTACCCGTTCGTTCCCAACCCGCCCGGGACCCAATGGATGGCGGACCTGCCGCTCGGCCTCGAGGACCGCACCAAGATTCTCTCCGGCAACACGAAGCGGCTGCTGCGCATGTAGGGAGCAGCGTGCTCACGGCGCGCGCCACGCACCCGGGAGCGCAGAAAAAACGCGCGCGCGGGCTCGAGTCAGGGGGCCCGGCGCGCGTCCTACGGCACTATCGCGAGCGCGTTGGCGGCCGCGGCAACTTCCGCTATGCGGCTGTCCCCGAGCCAATCCACCGCGCAGACGATAGCTTCCACCGCGCCGTCCGTTGGCAGTGCGAGCGGCGCAAGAAGCCCCAAGACGAGTGCAATGAGCAAATTGAGTTTCGTCTTCACATGACGCAACGCAGCAAGCTTCGTGCCCGTCGCGTCGGTGACGCAGTTGAGGCCGGATTGTCCATCCGATACAGCGCGTTAGATTTTCGGACCCCGGTCGCTGCGGGTTCCTTGCACGCACTGTAGTGGTTCAAAAAGAAACCGCGATGCACCAATGTGCATCGCGTTCGCGGTAGTACCGTGAGTTGAGTTGAAGTGAAGTAACTGCTACTTCTTCTGGTTGAGTTCTTTCCACGGATCCTTGACCGCGGTCCCGAGCGTCTCGATCTCGACGTTGGCGAGCGCGCCGCCCACCCTGCGCACTTCGCGCAGGTACTCGGGCTGGACGATGTCCCGCGTCTCGGGGTCGATCGAAATCGGCCCGCGCGGGCTGTTCGGGTCCTTGAACTGCTTCAAGAGCTCCATGGTGCGGTCCGGATCGAGCCTGCCCTTCTGCTCCTTGATCACGTACATGATCGCCGCCATGCCGTCGTAGCCGCCCACGGCGACGAAGTTCGGCGTTTCGTCGGCGCCGTACTCTTTCTTCCACGCGGCGACGAACGCCTTGTTGGCGGGCCGCGTCGCGGCCGCGGAATAGTGATGCACCGTGAGCACGCCGAGCGCGACGTCGCCCATGTTGGGCAGCTCTTCGTCGGTGGTGACGTCGCCCGGGCCGATCAGCTTCACGCCGGAGGCGGAAAGGCCCAAGTCGCCGAAGGCCTTCAGCACCGCGGTGGCGGTCTTGCCCGCCGGTATGAACACCATCAGCGCATCGGGCTTGGCGTCCTTCACGCGCTGCATATAAGGCACGAAGTCCGGGTTGACCAACGGCACGCGCACGCTGCCGGCGACCTGGCCGCCGGCTTCCTTGGTCGCCCTGACGAACGCGTCCTCGCAGTCGTGCCCGGGACCGAAATCGCTCACCATGGTGTAGGCGCGCTTGAAGCGCTTGGCGGCCCACTGGCCCAGGGGATAGCAGGACTGCCACAGCGTGAACGACAGGCGCGCGATGTAGGGCGAGCGCGTCGTGATCACCGCGGTGCCGGCGTTCATGATGATGAACGGCACCTTCGCCTCCGTCACCAGAGGCGCCATGGCGAGCGCGTTCGGCGTGAAGATCACCCCCGCCAGCAGATTCACCTTGTCGCGCACGATGAGCTCCTGCGCGAGCTGCTTCGCCTTGTCGGGGTTGGGGCCGGTGTCGTCCCGGATCAGGAACTCGATTTTGACCCCGGGCGGCAGCTCCTTGGCGTGTTCCTTGAGGTAAAGGCGCATGCCGCGCTCCATGTACGGGCCCAGATTCGCGTTCAAGCCCGAGTAGCTCGTGATGAAGCCGATCTTGACGGTCTGGGCCGACGCGGATACCGCGCCGAGCGCGAAGCCCAACGCCGCGGTCAACGCGAACAAGCTTCTGGTCTTCATGTTCCCTCCTCCTCGAAGAATTTTTTGGTAAGAGCTACTGCCAGGCGCGGTTGTCGACCGTGCTCTCGAAAGTGGCCCCCGGGGCGACCAGACCCCAGCCCAGGGTCCACTGATAGGTGTGATCGAAGCGCTCGCGCGTATAAGGCTCCGGCGGCGCGTTCAGGATGCGGGAGACCTTGAGGTCCTTGGCGTCGAGGAGCCCCCCGGCTTCCTCGACGAGGTAACGGGCATGTCGCCGCGGATCCTTGTCGATCGCCCCGGCCGCGCGCGCTTCCGCCCTGAACATCGCCGCGAGGGTCGGGCCGTCGAGCTCGTCTCCCGCCGCCTCGCTGCGCGTCGAATGGGACTCCATCAGCACGCGAAGGCCCCGCTTTTCCGCGACGCTGATCCAGGGCTCCATCAGGCTCGCCGCCGCGACCTCGCCTTTGCCGAGCGCGTCCAGCCGCTCCTTCATCGTCCCGGCGAACACCCACTTGATCTGCTCGCGCTTGAGGAACCCCTCGAGCAGCTTCAGCGTGGTGAAATGCGAGCCGTTGAAGGGGCTCACCGCGATCGGCTTCCCCTTGAGCTGCTCGGGCTCGTAGATGCGCGCCTTGGGATCGGTGACGATCGCGAAAGTCGACATCGCCGAGCCGAGCGCCACGATTTTCGCCGGCCGGTGCCCGGTCTTGCCGGCCTCCACCGCGCGCTTCATCACCCCCCACTCGCACATGCGGAACTGGTCGCACTGGCCCTGGTCGTAGAGCGCTTCCATGGTGCGGTCGAAGATGTTCTCGCGCAGGGCTTGGTGGTCGGAGTTGCGCTGCCCCGAGCCGGGCGTCTTGAGGATGTCGACGTCAAGCCCCTCGTCCTTGAAGAAGCCCTCGTCGCGAGCCACGAGCAGCGGCAGGTCGTGAATCGCGTTCATCATCGAAACCCGAACTTTTTTCAGCGCCTTCGCCATGGCATTCGCCTCCTTCGTGTCCGGGGAGAAGTATATTTGACCGGGGGGAAAAATACAGCCCGTCGCTTCAGGCCGCACCAGCCCGCAGGACCGGCATCACCTCCTTGACGAACAGGTCCATCGAGCGCATCGCGCGTTCGGGCGCCAGGTCGCCGAAGGAGAACACGAGCATCAGATAGTTGATCCCCGACTCGCGCACCACTTCGGCAAGCTTCCGCGCGACGGTTCCAGGTGCGCCCGTCACCAGGCGCGTGACCGCCGCCGGCGAGGCGGGGTCGACGTTAAGGAGGTCGGGTTGCCCGAGCTTGCGCGTGAGATAGGTGAGGTGATCGCTCCAGACCTTGTACGCGGCGCCGCCGGCCCTTGCCGCTTCCGCGTCGGTATCGGCGACGAACACGTGCTGGGATTTTCCGAGCTTGGGCGCGCGCACGTGCGCGTTGTGGCGCCCCGGATCGTCCTTGTGCCGCGCCCAGACCTCCCGGTACTGCGCGTAGAGCCTGCCGGCCTCGGCTGCGCTCGTGTTGAGCACGGTGTTGTAGCCGTGCTTTGCCGTGAACTCGATGGAGTTCTTGTCGCTGCTCGGGAACCACAGGGGCGGATAAGGCCGTTGTTTCGGATGGAGGTAGAGCTCGAGGTCGCGGTAGGAAAAATATTTCCCCTCGTGGTTGAGTACGGACCCTGAGCAGGCCGCGAAGAAGACTTCGAGCGTCTCGCGGTAGCGCTCGCGCGACTCGTCGATGCTCTTCATGAAGAAATAGGAGGACTCGATCGGCGAGACGCCGCGCCCGACGCCGAGCTCCAGGCGCCCCCCGCTCATGTGATCGAGCATGCAGATCTCGTTGTAGAAGCGGAACGGGTTGTACCAGGGCAGGCAGAAAGTGAGGGCGCCCAGGCGGAGCTTCTTGGTGCGCTGGATCGCGGCCGAGAGCACGACCGCGGCGTTCCCTGGTGCTCGGCGATGTGCCAGGCGTAAAACCCGGCCTTGTCCGCGGCTTCGGCGATTTGCAGCTTGTGCTCGAAGATTTCCCCGGCCGGCGCCTCCGACCACTCGATCCAGTCGAAGATTCCGAACTCGAGCGGGCTTTCCGGGAATGCGCTGTCGGCCACTTTTTCTTCTCCTTTGCTCGGGCGCCATTATCCCGAATCCGCCGGAAAGCGTTTAGAGCGTAACCGCTTCCTCGCCGTGAATTTCCCTGGATCAGCCGGCCGGAGTCCGCCGGCCGGCGCCGATGTGCGCGATGACCTCGATTTCGACCAGGGTGTCGGGCGTTCCAAGCGCCCGCACCTCGACCAGCGTGGAAACCGGGAAGTCGCCGCTGAAGAATTCCCGGCGGGCCCGCCAGACCTCGGTGTTGTTCCTGATGTTCACCACATAGATGATCATCTTCACGACGTCGGACATCGCTCCGCCCGCCGCCTCGACCAGGTGGCGGATCTTCGTGAAGACGAGCTTCGCCTGCTCGTACTCACCGCTGCCCTGAATGGTCTTGCCGTCGTTGGCGCGCGAGGTCATCCCGGCGACGTAAAGCACGTTTCCCACCCGGAGCGCGTTCGACCAGCGTTCAGGTGGAGGCNATTCACGAGCGAAACCTCCTGAGCCTTTGACAGCGAATTGAAAGATTGACGTCAGTTCCTTGCAAGGAACCTCGTGCAGATAATCGGCTCGCAGACGGCGAGCAGCCGCACAATCGACGAGGAAGCCCGTAATGAAGAGACTAGGATGGATTGCCCTTCTCACGTTTGCGTCAGCGCACGCCCAGACCCCTGAGCCCCCGGTCGAATCCAACCCGATGGCCACGATTGTTTTCCTGGTGCTTTTCGTCGGCTTCTGCGCCGGTTTCGTGTGGATGGTGTGGCGCAACAAGGACAAGGGAAAAAAGGAGTAGCGGGGAGCGGCCGGCGTCGCTCGCGTCGGGGGATTCAAACCGCGATCCCACGGTAGAGCCAGTCCACTTCCCAGAAGGTCTCCGGCGTTCGCTGCGCGAGCAGGTGATTGCGCAGGTCGCGCGCCCCTCCGCGGCAGTGGATGATGTCCCCGAAGATCCGCGACGTGATCGTCACCCGCGCGGTGCGCAGGTAGCGCTCCTTTTCGTAGGCGAGAAGCGCGGCGTTGATCTCGCCTCCGGCCTCCTTCAGCTTCCCCGAGAGCACCACCGCGTCCTCGATCGCCATGCACGCCCCTTGAGCGAGGTACTGCACGGTCGGATGCGCCGCGTCGCCGAGCAGCGTCACGTTGCCGCGCGTCCAGCTGGATCTCGGCTCGCGGTCGTGCAGCACCCAGTTCTTGTCCTTGCCGACGTAGCCGAGCATCTCCCGCACATGGGGCGTCGTGTGCGAGAACACTTCGTCGAGCTCGTCGGGCCCGCCGTAGTCGCGCCGCTCGCCGCGCTCGAAGCGCTCGCTCGCGACGGTGGCGACGTTGTTCATGACCGTGCCCCCGCGCAGGCGATACTGCACGAAATGCAGGTTGGGGCCGATCCAGATGACCATGTCGTCGAAATGCGACCGGTCCTTGACCTGGTCGAGGGGCACCACCCCGCGGTAGCTGACGTGGCCGATCGGCCGCGGCGTGCCGTCGCCGATGATGATCTCGCGCACTCGCGAGCGCAGGCCGTCGGCGCCGATCATCGCCGCGCCCTCGTATTCCGAGCCGTCCGCGAAGCGTGCGAGCACGCGGCCCGCCGTTTCGCCGAAGCTCGCGAGCTCCTTCGAGGTGTGCAGGGTGATCTCCTCGCGCTTGCGGCAGGCCTCGAGCAGCGCGCCATGGAGGTCGCGGCGGTGCACGACGGTGTAGGGCGCGCCGAAATGCTCGCGAAACGCCGACCCGCAGGAGATGCGCGTGAGCTCCCGGTCGGTGAGCGCGTCGACGAGGATCAGGTTCCGCGTGAACACCGCCTGCGGCTCGAGATCCTTCATCACTCCCAGCCAGTCGAGCACGCGGTAGGCGTTGGGCCCCTGCTGGATGCCGTAGCCGATCTCGCCGAACTCGGGCGCTTTCTCGAAGACCTGCGAGCGCATGCCGCGGCGGGCGAGAGCGAGCGCGGTCGCGACGCCGCCGATGCCGCCGCCGATGACGAGGATTTCCGAACGGGCCTTGGCGCTCACGGTCTGCGGGAGAGTCTGCGGGGCTATTGTTTATGCGGTGCCGGGGGCACGCTCCCAACGGCGTCCGGGATTTTACCTCCCGGCGACGCCTCGCGGCATGCTGGCCGCGCTACAATGGCCTTCCGAATCCGATGAACAGCACCTACGAGCACTCGTCCTCCTCATTTGCCTGGAAGGCTTCGAGCTTCAAGAACCCCGCCGACTACCTTGTCGAGCTGACGAGCGATGACCGCGGCGAGGTGCTCGCGGCGGTCGAGGCCCTGGATCGGAGCCGATCGGCTCGACGCCGGAGCAGTTCGACGCGCTGATCCGCTTGGAGATCGAGAAGTGGGCGAAGGTGGTGAAGGCGTCGGGCGCGAAGGTGGATTGACTCCCGCCCGGAGATGAGAAAGCGCCCTCCGACGACTGCTTGTCTGTTGCTCGTTGCCGCGGTAAGCGGAGCCCAGGCGCAAACTTACCGCTGCGAGCGCGACGGCAAGATCGCTTTCTCCGACCGGCCCTGCGAGGCGGGCGCCAAGGAGACCCGGAAGGACTACGCGGTATCGGGCGCAAGCGGCGTGCTCGATTTGGAGATCGCGCTCAATTATTACACGGTGCATGGCCAGGACTACGCGTCGCTCTTGCAGTCCCTGAATGCGAACGGTCCAAGGGGCTTCCACGGCATGGCAGGCTGGAAAGTCAC
>VBDM01000075.1:4848-14861 GCA_005881355.1 Betaproteobacteria bacterium | reverse complement strand
CCTCGACCTTGGGCCAGGCCGCATGATCCGCCTTGGGCATGGCGGCGCGGTTCGTGGGCGTATCCATGATCGAGGGTGCGACCGCATTGACCAGGATGCCGTCCTTGGCGACCTCCTCGGCGAGCGCCACCGTGAGCGCCGCGACCGCCGCCTTGCTCGCGGCATAGGCGGCCATGCCGGCACCGGTGCGCCATTCGAGCCCCGGGCGCGCCGCGACATTGACGATGCGCCCGCCCACCCCGGTCTTCGCCATGGCATTGACGGCGGCCGAGCAGCATAGGAAGGTGGTCACGAAATTCATCTCCAGCTGCGCCATGAGATCCTTCTTCTTGGTCTCGCCCACGCTCGCCATCGCAAAGCCGCCGGCGAGGTGGATCGAGGCCCAGAGCTCCGGCAGGCCCTCGTAAAGCCGCGCGACCGCCGCCTCCTCTACCAGGTCCGGCACGCCCAAGAGCTTGACCTGCGCATGGCTGCGCAGGGGAAACCGCTCCGCCTCCGCCGCCACGATGAAAGGCACGTGACACAGCGCCCCGGCCTGCACCAGCGCGCCGACGACGGCGGTGCCGAGCGCACCGGTCCCGCCGGTGACGACGACATGGCGATCGCGAAAATCCACCGGACGCCTCCCACTTTGCCAGCGCGCATCATCGCCGATGCGGCCGCGGAATGCGACCTCCTTTGCCTATCCCTGCATGCTGCCCACAGGGCAGGGCACGATCGTGAGCACACGCGGCCAGTCTGTGCGATGCTCGCAAGCGGGGAATCAGCCATGGCCGATTTCGACCTCGCCATCGTCGGCGGCGGCATCAACGGCGCCGGCATTGCGCGCGATGCGGCCGGGCGGGGGCTGCGCGTGCTGCTGGTCGAACAGAACGATCTCGCCTCGGCGACTTCCTCGGCCTCGACCAAGCTCATCCACGGCGGCTTGCGCTACCTCGAGTACTTCGAATTCCGCCTCGTCGCGGAGGCGCTCGCCGAGCGCGAGACGCTGCTCGCGATCGCGCCGCACATCGTCTGGCCGATGGAGTTCGTGCTGCCCCACGAGTCGCACCTGCGGCCCGCGTGGATGATCCGCGCGGGGCTGTTCCTCTACGATCATCTCGGGCACCGCATGCTCGGCTTCGGCACCGAGAGCTCGCTGCCGAGATCGAAGAGCGTGCGGCTCACCCTGCACGGCTACGGGGCGGGCCTGAAGCCGGAGTTCGAGCGCGGGTTTTCCTATTACGACTGCTGGGTGGACGACGCGCGCCTGGTGGCGCTCAACGCGCGCTCGGCGGCGGCGCACGGCGCGACCATCCTCACGCGCACCCGGCTCGCTTCGGCGCGACGCGAGAAAGACCACTGGATCGCGACGCTCGACGGCAGGCCCGGGGGCAGGCGCGAGGTGCGCGCGGGCGCGATCGTCAACGCCGCCGGGCCCTGGGTGAGGCAGGTGCTCGACGAGGCGCTCAGGATCAGGCTTTCCGCGTCGGTGCGCCTGGTGAAGGGCAGCCACATCGTGGTGCCGCGCATCCACGAGGAGCACCACGCCTTCATCCTGCAGAACCCGGACCGGCGCGTGATCTTTCTCATTCCCTACGAGCGGCAGTTCACCCTCGTCGGCACCACCGAAGTCCCGGTCAAGCGCGACGAGTACAAGGCGCGGATCACGCGCAAGGAGATCGGCTACCTTTGCGAGGCGGCGAGCCGCTACGCCTCCAAGCCCATCACGCCCGGCATGGTGGTGTGGAGCTACTCGGGCGTGCGTCCGCTCTACGACGACGGCAGCGAGAACCCGTCCGCGGTGACGCGCGACTACCATCTGCTGCTCGACGAAGGAGAGCAGGCGGGCGCGCCGCCGGTCCTCTCGGTGTTCGGCGGGAAGATCACGACCTACCGCAGGCTCGCCGAGCACGCGATGGAAAAGCTCTCCGCGCATTTCCCCCTCAAGCCCGCCTGGACGCACAAGGAGCCGCTCCCCGGCGGGGACCTGGGCGGCAGGACCTTCCGGGGGCTGCTCCTCGAGTACCGCAGGCGCTTTCCGCGCCTGCCCAAGCTCTGGGTCGCGCGGCTGCTGCGCCGGCACGGCGCGCTCGCCGAGGAGATCATCGGGGACGCGCGCGAGGAGCGCAAGCTGGGTCGCAATTTCGGCGGAGGGCTCTACGAGTGCGAGCTCGAGTACCTCGTCAGGAACGAGTGGGTGCGCGAGGCCGAGGACGCCCTGTGGCGGCGCACGAAGTGCGGGCTGCACATGAACGCCGCGCAGCAGGCGCGGGTGCGCGACTGGCTGGAAAAGAAGGCCTGAGCTTCAGGGACGCAGGAACACCACGAAGTAGTTCTCGCGCAGCAGCTTCTTTTCCTCGAGGAAGCGGAATCCCGCCGCCTCGATCTCCTTTATCGCGGCTCCCTTGTCGAGGCGCACGTGGTCGATGCGCTGCGTGTGCGTCTCGCCCGGGATCTTCTCGAAGTCGATCACCACCATCCGGCCTCCCGGGCGGAGCGCCCTGCGGATCGAGGCGAGCACCTCCTGCGGGTGCTCGAAATGGTGGTAGGTGTCGCACAGGTACACGAGCTCGACCGAGGCTTCGGGCAGCTTCGTGTCGGCGGCGCCGTTGACGATGCCGGTGACGTTGTCCAGCCCCTGCGCCTTCGCCGTCTCGCGGATGTGCTCGATGAAGGCCTGCGAGATGTCCACGGCGTAGACGCGCCCGCCAGGCTTCACGGCCTGCGCGAACATCATCGTGAAGAGCCCCGTCCCCGCGCCGACGTCGGCCACCGCCATGCCCGGCTTGACTCCCGCTGCGGCGAGGATCTCGTTGCGCTTCGCGTAGACTTCGCGGCCCTCGTTCTCCAGATTTTTCTTCCAGCGCGTCACGTCGGGGTTGACGAGGAACGGCGCGTTGATCTCCGGCCGCGCGCCGTGCTGCGCGGCCGCAAGCGCCGGCCACAGAAGCGCGATCAGCCAGAGGGCGCGCTTCATCTGACGTACCAGAAGTAATAGGTGGTGAAACCGAGCAGCGCCGTGGCCCAGTATCCGGCAAGCGTCGCGCGCATCAGGTTCTTCCACCCCGCGACGTGCAGGCCGCGCGGCAGGACGCCGTTCATCTGCAGCACGATCCACAAGCCCGACAGCGCGGTCAGCGTTCCGACCGCGGCGTGCAGCCAGGTCACGCCAGCGCGCCAGCTGGCGAGATCGGCGGCCTTCGCGAGCTTCACGTCCTGCATGGAGCCCGCCATGATGAGCGCGATGAGCCCGATATTGAGTATCACCCAGGTCGTCTGGTTGACCTGGTGCGCGTCGATGCTGCCGCGCCGGGCGAGCAGAAATCCGTAGGTGAGCCCGGCGACGAGGAAGATCTCGAGGATCAGGTTGGCGTCGGCGATGAGCGGCCCCATGCCGAAGAAGCCGCGCGCGCCTTCCAGGCCCGCCATGGAGATCCCGGCGACCCAGGCGAGCGAGCCCGCGACCATGACGACGGCGGTGACGGTTGCGGAACGTCTCTTGCCCGGTGCGGCCACGGCTCCTCTCTTGCGGCGCTCTCAGATTACCCCATCGGCGCGCAGCCTGGCGATCGCCGCGTCATCGAGATCGAGCACCCCGCGCAGGATCTCGTCGGTGTGCTGGCCGAGCGTCGGCGGCGGAAGCTCGTGCTCGACCGGCGTCCCGGAAAACCGCATCGGGCTGCGCACCAGCGACACCTTGCCCGCGGTCGGGTGCGGCAGCTCGATTCTCAGTCCGCGCGCGATCGCCTGCGGCTCCCGGAAAACCTGGTCGAGCGCGTTGATCGGGCCGTTGGGCACGCCCGCCGCCTCGAGCGCCTCGACCCAGCGGCGCGTCGGGCGCTTCGCGACGATCTCGGCGAGCATCCCGGTCAGCTCGGCGCGGTTCTCGACGCGCTTGCCGTTGGTGGCGAAGCGCGGGTCCTCCGCGAGATGCGCGCAGTCAGCGACCTCGCAGAACTTGCGGAACTGGCCGTCGTTGCCGCAGGCGACGATCATGTCGCCGTCGGCGGTCTTGAAGGTCTGGTAGGGCACGATGTTGGGATGGGCGTTGCCCAGGCGCCTGGGGACCGCTCCGGTCGCGAGATAGTTCGCGCCCTGGTTCGCGAGGATCGCCGCGGTCGAATCGAGGAGCGCGAGATCGAGGTGCTGGCCGCGGCCGGTCTCGGCGCGGTGAGCGAGCGCCGCGCACACGGCGACCGCGGCGTACATCCCGGTGATGATATCGGAGATCGGGATCCCGGCCTTCTGCGGCCCGCCGCCCGGAAGATCGTCGCGCTCGCCGGTGATGCTCATCATGCCGCTCATGCCCTGGATCATGAAATCGTACCCGGGCCGCTCGCGCCAGGGGCCGGTCTGGCCGAACCCGGTCACCGAGCAGTAGACGAGCCGCGGATTGATTTTCCCGAGATCGCCGTAGCCCAGGCCGTAGCGGGCGAGATCGCCGAATTTGTAGTTCTCGAGCAGCACGTCGCTCTTCGCCGCGAGCGCGCGCACGATCCTCTGGCCCTCGGGCCTGGAGAGATCGACGGTGATCGACTTCTTGCCGCGGTTGGCGCAGGCGAAGTAGGCGGACTCGGCCGTGTCCCTGCCGCCCGCGTCCTTGAGCCACGGCGGGCCGAAGGCGCGCGAGTCGTCGCCCGTCTTCGGCCGCTCGACCTTGAGCACCTCGGCGCCGAGGTCGGCGAGGGTCTGCCCGGTCCACGGGCCGGCGAGCACGCGCGAAAGATCGAGGACGCGGATGTGCGAAAGGGGTCCCGCCATGAAATGAAAATCCCTTAGCCGAGGAGGAACGGAGCGGCGTATTTTATCCGAAAGCCCCGCGCCGGCCGCCCGAGGACGCTACAATGGCGGCCGAATCACGGACCACACGATGCGATTTCTCTCGTGGAAAACGGCTTGCGCCGCCGCGCTTTCGGCGCCGCTCCTCGCGCTCGCGCAGCAGCCGTCCGACTACGCCAGGGAGAAGCGCTGGGCCGACGAGGTGGTGCCGTCGATCGTCGTCGGCGAACCGGTGTGGCTCGAGGCGCCGAGAACGGAGAAATTCCTCGGCATCTACACCGAGGCGAAGAACGCGAAGGGCGCGATCGTGCTCGCGCACGGGCTGGGCGTGCATCCGGACTACGGCCTGATCGGCGATCTGCGCGGGCGGCTGGCGGATGCGGGCTACACGACGCTCTCGATCCAGATGCCGATCCTCGCCGCGGACGCGCCCGCGGCGCGCTACCCGGTGCTCTTCTGGGAGGCGGATGCGCGGTTCGCGGGCGCCGTGTCCTACCTGTGGCGCAAGGGGCAGCGCAGGATCGTGCTCCTGTCGCACAGCATGGGCTCGCGCATGGCGAACCACTACATTTCCTCGCATCCCCAGGTTCCGCTCGCGGGCTGGATCACGCTCTCGATCTCGAACGGCGAGATCGCGCCGCTGAAGCGCGTGAAATTTCCGGTATACGACGTGTACGCCGAAAAAGACTACGACGCCGTGCTCCAGGGCGCGGAGAAGCGCGCGGCGCTGCTCAAGCGCGTGCGCGGCTCGAGCCAGACCATGATGTTCGCGACCGACCACTTTTTCGCGAAGCGCGAAAAGGAGCTCGCGGCGCTGATCCGGCTGCTGCTCGAGGGCGGGAAGAAATGAAAAGCCCCGGGCCGCCCTTTGGCGCCCCCGCATGCTGCGTTGCATCCAGCACGGCGGAAAACTCCTTCGTCAGGCCGCGTAAGGGCCCCAAAACCTGACCTAAGTCGATTGCGATTCCCCAAGGTAAGCGGATAGACTTACAGGTTCGAAGTCCGCAGGGAATAATCGAAGGGAGGGTTTATGCCGCTGGTCGCAATGACGCGCGAAATGGGGTCCCTCGGAATGGATGTCGCCCGCATCCTCGAGTCCGAGCTCAAGGTGCCCATCGTCTACCACGAGATGGTCAATCACCTGGCCGACAAGATGCGGCTCAGGAAAAGCCACGTCATCCGGCTGCTGGGCGGCAAGGCGAGCCTGTTCGAGCGGCTCACCGCGGACAAGACGAGCCTGAACATCTATACCGCCGACGAGATGCTGCAGGTGGCGAGCAAGGGCGCGGTGATGCGCGGCTGGGGCGCCGCCCATCTGCTCCGGCCGATAAAGCATGCCATCCGCGTGCGCGTGTGCGCGCCTTTCGAGGTGCGCGTCAATCGCATGATGGAGCGCCTCGACACGGACGATCGCGACGCCGTGGTCACCGAGATACGGGACAGCGACGAGGCGCAGGGCGCGATCACCAAGCGCCATTTCGGCGTCGACTGGCAGGTATCGGAGGGCTACGACCTGTCGCTCAACACCGAGCGCATGAGCGTCGAGCAGTGCGCCGAGGAAATCATCAAGCTCGCCAGGGACCCCGAGTTCCGGGAGACCGGCGAGTCNNNCCGGCCACCAAGGCCTTGAGGTTCGCCGTCGAGTCCAGCAGCGGAAAAGTGCGCCTGTGCGGGATGGTGGCGACCCGCGAGGAGTCGCGCAACGCCGACCGCGTCATCGGCGCGGTCCCCGGCGTCAAAGCGTTGAAGAACGAGCTGCGGGTCATCGCGGAGATCCGCTCGCGGATGGGCGAGTAGCCGGCGGGACCGGCGATCGACAATTTTGGAGGAGGCACACATGATGAAATCCAGGTGGTTGGCCATGGGGGCGGCGCTCGCGGCCGCCGCGCTCGCCGGGTTCGCCGTGGCGGCGCCGACCGTTTTGCGCGCCTCGCACCAGTTCCCCGGCGGCCGGGGAGACGTGCGCGACGAGATGGTGCAGATCATCGCGCGCGACGCCAAGGCGGCGGGCGTGGACCTCGAAGTGCAGGTCTATCCCGGAGCGTCGCTGTTCAAGCCGAACGAGCAGTGGAACGCGCTGGTGAACGGCCAGCTCGACATCTCGTCCTTCCCGCTCGACTA
Organism: Betaproteobacteria bacterium; assembly: GCA_005881355.1. Taxonomy (GTDB): domain Bacteria; phylum Pseudomonadota; class Gammaproteobacteria; order Burkholderiales; family SG8-39; genus VBDM01. The sequence continues at coordinate 7,979 of VBDM01000075.1, read as the reverse complement.
CGCGAGCGGCAAGGTGCGCGCTTTCGGCGCGACGCTGATGCCGGGCCTGGTGCGCAGCCACGAGCGCGCCGCGCGGGTGAACGGCTCGCCCTTCATGAAGGACATCAAGGCGCAGATCGACAAGGCCGGCGTGATCGTGCTCGCCGACGCCTGGCTCGCGGGCGCCATCGCTTCAAAGAAGGCCTGCATCCGCACGCCCGACGACATCAAGGGCCTGAAGGTGCGCTCGGCCGGGCCGACCTTCGCCGCGATGTGGCAGGCGGCCGGCGCCTCGATCGTCTCGATTCCGTCGAACGAGGTCTACAACGCGCTGCAGACCGGCGTCGCCGATGCCACCGACACGAGCACCGGCAGCTTCGTCTCCTTCCGCATCTACGAGCAGGTGAAGTGCATCACCGCGCCGGGGGACAACGCGCTGTGGTTCATGTACGAGCCGGTGCTCATGTCGAAGAAGGCCTTCAGCCGGCTGAACAGGAAGCAGCAGGACGTGCTGCTCGCCGCCGGCAAGAAGTCGGAAGCGTATTTCGCCAAGGAAGCCAAGGGCCTCGACGACGAGATGGTCAAGGTGTTCAAGGACCACAAGGTCGAGGTCGTGACTCTGACGCCGGCCGAGTACCAGCAGTGGATCAAGGTCGCGCAGCGGAGCTCCTACGACGAATTCGCCAAGGAAGTGCCCGACGGCAAGAAGCTCATCGACGCAGCGCTGAGCGTCAAGTAGCGCGCGTGTCTCGCGGGCGGGCGCAGCGCGGCCCGCCCCATCTCCAGGGGAGGGGACCGCTCATGCCGGCGTCCACGCAGCGTTTTGTCGACGCGGTCCGCGCGATCTCGCAGCTGTGCGGCTTCGTCGCCGCCGGCCTGATCGCCGCCGGCGTCCTCGTCGTCTGCCACATGGTGTTCGTGCGCTACGCGCTCGGCCACAACACCATCTGGCAGACCGATTTCACGACGTATTGCCTGATCGCCGCCACCTTCATCGGCAGCCCCTACGTTCTCATGACCCGCGGGCACGTCAACGTCGACGTGCTGCCGCACTACATGGGGCGGCGCGCGCGCTGGTGGCTCGCCGTCTTCTCCGGTGTCCTGACGCTCGCCTTCGCCGTCGTGCTCGCCGCGCTGACCTTCCACTTCTGGCAGCAGGCCTGGGACAACAGGTGGGTCTCCGACACGATGTGGCGCGCGCGCCTGTGGATTCCCTACGCCTCGATGCCGATCGGCCTCGCGCTCCTGGCGCTGCAGTCCATCGCCGACCTGATCGGCCTCGTTTCCGGACGCGAGGCTCCCTTCGGCATCACCGTGGAGCGCAAGGCATGAGCCCGACCACGCAGGGCCTGCTGGTGCTCCTGGTCACGCTCGCGATGCTGCTCTCGGGGGTTCCGGTGGCGTTCGGGCTGGGCGTGATGTCGATCGCCTTCCTCGTTTTTTTCCAGGGCTTCGACGCGCTGCGCGTGGTGGCGGAGACCTTCTACGCGGGGCTGAACGACTTCACCCTGGTGTCGATCCCGATGTTCGTGATGATGGGCGCGGCGATCGGCTCCTCGCCCGCGGGCAAGGACTTGTACGAGGCGCTAGACCGCTGGCTCTACCGCCTGCCCGGAGGGCTCGCCATCTCCAATCTCGGCGCCTGCGCCATTTTTGCGGCGCTCACCGGATCGTCACCCGCGTGCTGCGCGGCGATCGGCAAGATGGGGATTCCGGAGATGCGCCGGCGCGGCTATCCCGACGACGTCGCGACCGGCTCCATCTGCGCGGGCGGCACTCTCGGCATCCTGATCCCGCCGTCGATCACTTTCATTCTCTACGGCATCGCCACCGAGACCTCGATCGGGCGGCTGTTCCTCGGCGGCGTCATGCCCGGGCTGATGCTGACGGGCCTGTTCATGGCGTGGACGCTGTTCATCATCTGGAAGCGCGGGTTCCGCTCGCATGCCGTCGATTTCCGCTACAGCTGGAAGGAGAAGTTCGGGTCGATCCCGAAGATCGCGCCTTTCATCGCCATCATCGTCGGCGTGATGTACGTGCTCTACGGCGGCGTGGCGACGCCCTCGGAGGCCGCGGGCGTGGGCGCGGCGCTGTGCGTCGTCTTCGCCGTGGTGATCTACCGGATGTGGGACGCGAAGAGCTGGTGGCAGATCCTGCGCGACACGACGCGCGAGTCGGTGATGATCCTGATGATCATCGCGGCCGCGGTGCTCTTCGGCTACATGCTGACTTCGCTCTACCTCACCCAGACGCTCGCGCAGGCGATCGCCGACATGCACGTGAACATGTGCGGGTTTTTCATCCCGCCCGCGGCGATCATCCTGATGACCAGTCCCATCCTCCTGCCGATCATCACCGCGGCGGGCTTCGACCCGGTGTGGTTCGGCGTGATCATGACGATCAACATGGAAGTCGGACTGATCCACCCGCCGGTGGGCCTGAACATCTACATCGTGAACGCCATCGCTCCCGATGTCCCGGTCACGCGCGTCATGTGGGGCACGATCCCCTACGTGCTCTGCATGTTCCTCGCGATCGTGATCCTGTGCGTCTTCCCCGAGATCGCGACCTGGCTGCCCGATACCCTCATGGGCCCGGTGCGCACGCGCTGATCGCCGCGAGCCGGAGACTACTCGGGCTGCAGGTTCGCCGCCTTGATGACCTTCACGGTGTTCGCCTGGTCCTGCGCGAGGAATCTGCGAAACTCCTCGGCGGAGCCCGTAAACACCTCGGCACCCTGCTTCGCGAGGCCGTCCTTCACTTCGGGAACCTCGAGCGTCTTCTCGAGCGCGGCGTGCAGCGCGTCGACGATAGCCTGCGGCGTGCCCTTGGGGGCGACCAGCCCCGCCCAGCCGCTGTAGTCGTATCCCGGGACGGTGTCGGCGACGGGCGGCAAGTCGCCTAGCATCGCCGAGCGCCGCGGCAGGCTCTGCCCGAGCGCGCGCAGCCTTCCGTTCTTGATGAAGGACATCACCGCCGGAGCGGGAGTGATGCTCCAGTGCGTCTGTCCCGCGACCACCGAATTGACCGAGGGGCCGCCGCCCTTGTGCGGAACGTGCAGCGAATCGAACCCCGCCATGGTCATGAGCAGGACCCCGCTCAGATGGCTCTGCGAGCCCACTCCCGCGGAGGACATGTTGACCTTCGCCGCG
>VBDM01000075.1:0-4836 GCA_005881355.1 Betaproteobacteria bacterium | reverse complement strand
TCGGGGTTGACGATGAGCACGTTGGGCGTCACGGCGAAGCTTCCGACCTGGGCGAAATCGGCGACCGCGTCGTAGGGAACCGGCTTCTTCAGGAGCGGCGCGATGATCATGGAGCCGTTGGAGGCGCAGATCAGCGTGTAGCCGTCGGGCTTCGCGTTCTTTCCGGTTTCCACCCCGATCAGGCCGCCGGCTCCGTCGCGGTTTTCGACGAACACCGACTGGCCGAGCGCACCGCCCAGCTTCGCCGCGACGATGCGGCTCATGGTGTCGATCGAGCTGCCGGGCGCGTTCGGCACGAGCATCCGGACCGCCCGGCTCGGGTAGTCGCTCGCGTCCTGGCCGAGCGCGGCGCAGGCGAACGCCGCCGCGAGTCCGCAGAGCGCAGACGACAGGTTCCTGGGCATCTCTTTCTCCTCGAAGCGTCGCCGCGCCGGTCAGAACGTTCTGAGCTTCGCTATGTCCTTCGCCGCCGGCGCGGCCTTGATCGAGCTGAAATAAGCGAACAAGTCGGCCACTTCCTGGGCGCTCACCAGCTTTTCCTCGTAGGCCGGCATGTCCAGCCGCGGCTTCCTCAGTTGCTGGAGGAATCCCGCCCAGGGATAGCCCAGCGGGATCGGCGGCTCCGAGCCGCGCCCGCCTCCCTGGCCGTGGGTGCCGTGGCAGGAGTAGCAGTTGAGGTCGACGAAGAGTTTTTTCCCCCGCTCGGCGGAGCCCTTGGGCGCGTCCTGGGCGAGCACCGCGCCTGCGCACAGGGCCCCGACGACGGCAACGGCGATACGCATTGTCGTTCCGTCTAGCGTAGCTGGCAGACGACGTCGACCAGCGCCGGCGCGCCGCCCTTCACGATCTTGAGCCCGCGCTCGAGCGCCGGCCCGACCTTGTCGGGATCGCTGATCGGCCCCTCGCCCCACACGCCGAACGATTGCGCGAGCTTGGCGAAATCGACTTCGGGGTCGTAGATCATGGTGCCGACCTTGGCGGTCTTCGGGTCGCGCCGGTGCAGGCCCGCCATGCGCTGCAGGTGCATGACCTCCTGCACGTAGCCGCGGTTGTTGAACATCACGATGAGGAGCGGGATCTTGTGGTGCGCCGCCGTCCAGAGCACCCCCGGCGCGTAGCACATGTCACCGTCCGGCTGGAGCGTGACGGTCAGGATTCCCTTGTCGCGGTTGGCGAGCGCCACGCCGACCGCGCCGGGCGCTGAGTAGCCCACGCCGGCTGCGCCCGAGCCGCCCATCATGTTGTGGTACTTCGTCGTCGGCCAGAGGCGTTTCGGCCAGGCCACGCGGTCGGACACGGCCAGGCAGTAGTTCTCGTTCCTGATCGCGTTCCACAATTCGGCGGAAAGGCGCGCCGTGCTGACCGGGCTCGCGTCCCAGCCGAGCGCAGCGGCGGTCTTGGTGCGCTCCTGCATGTCGCGGTAGCGCTTCTTCGTCGCGTCCGCTTTGCCGGCGAGTTCTGCCGCGCGCGCGGAGGACAGCCCGCGCTTTACCTCCTCGGTGAGCGGTGCGATCGAAGTCTGCGCGTCCCCGCTGATCGGCAGGTCAACGGGCTGGAAGCGCTGGAAGTCCTGGTAGTTCGACTTCATCAGGAAGTCGGCGAGCGTGATGTGGATGACCTTCACGTCGGGCTTGGCTGCGCGGCGCACGTCTTTCCAGGGGTCGCCCATGCTGTGCAAGGTGCCGAAGGGATCCTGCACCTCGAGCATCAGGATCACGTCGGCGTTGCGGATCAGCCCGGGCCGGCTCTCCGAAAGGTTCAGGTAATGCGTGCTCGGGAAATTCATGCGGCTGCCGTTGCAGATCACAGGGCATTGCAGCGTTTCGGCGAGCTTCACCAGCGCATCGACGCCCTCCTGCGAGCGCACGCAGCGGTCGGCGACGATGACGGGGTTCTGCGCGGCGACGAGCATCTTCGCCGCTTCGCGCAGCGCGCGAGCGTCGGCCTGCGGCGGCGCCGAGAGCGACAGCTTCGGGATGGAAAGCTTCTCCCCATGGATCGGTTCTTCCTGGAGGTCGATGTCCAGCGTGATCAGCACCGGGTCCTGCGGCGGGGACATCATCATCTTGTAGGCGCGCACGGTGGACTCGGCGAAGTGCTGCAGCGATCCGGGCTGGTCGTCCCATTTAACGAAGTCGCGCACCAGCGCGGCCGGATCCTGCACGCAGAGGGTCCACTCGACGCCGGGCCGGCGCTTGGCCGCGTCCACGCCGTTGCCCGCGAACATCAGGATGGGCGCGCGATCGACCCAGGCGTTGTAGACGGCCATCGACGCGTGCTGCAGGCCGACGCTGGAATGGCAAAGCACCGCCATGGGCTTGCCCGCCGCTTTGGCGTAGCCGTGCGCCATCGCGACCGAGGATTCCTCGTGCATGCAGGTGAGGAATTCGGGCTTTTTGTTGCCGCCGTAGTTGACGATCGACTCGTGCAGGCTGCGGAAGCTGGAAGCCGGGTTGGCGGAGATGTAGTCGATGCCGATCGACTTGATCACGTCAACCATGAAGTCCGAACCCGGCCGGGAGACGAACGCGTTGCCCCGCATGTTGGCCTCGCCTTCGGGCTGCGCGGGCTTGGCTTCCGCAGCCTGGGCGATCTGCGTCGCGGCGGTCATCGCGGCGGCGGTCGCGGCGCCCGCTGCGGCTGCGCCTTTTAGAAAACCGCGCCGGTCGAGTCCGGATTCGTCTTCGGGGGCTTGCGAGGGGGTCGTGCGCGCCTTGGTCATCGGGGTCTCCTCCAGTGGTTTTCCCGTGCGGTGCCTACCCGAGCATCTTAGCAAAACCGGGGAAAGTAAAACCGTCCCGCCTGGCCGCAAATGGCCCGCGTTCCGCCAGATGGAAAGCCCGCGACCGTCGGCTTCAATACGAGCGCGGCAGGTGCAGCACGTGCTCGGCCAGGTAACAGAGCACGAGGTTGGTCGATATCGGCGCGATCTGGTAGAGGCGCGTCTCGCGGAACTTGCGCTCGACGTCGTACTCCTCGGCGAAGCCGAATCCGCCGTGGGTCTGCAGGCACATGTCGCCCGCCTGCCACGAGGCTTCCGCCGCGAGCTGCTTCGCCATGTTCGATTCCGGCCCGCAGGGCTCGTTGCTCTCGTAGAGCTGCGCGGCGCGCTCGACCATGAGCGCGGCGGCCTCGGTCGCCATGTAGGCGCGCGCGATCGGGAACTGCACGCCCTGGTTCTGGCCGATCGGCCGGCCGAACACCTGGCGCTCGTTCGCGTAGGCGGTCGCTTTTGCGATGAACCAGCGCGCATCGCCCACGCATTCCGCGCCGATCAGGATGCGCTCGGCGTTCATGCCGTCGAGGATGTAGCGGAAGCCCTTGCCTTCCTCGCCGACGAGGTTCTCGGCCGGCACCTCGAGCTTGTCGAAGAAGACCTCGGTCGTGGCGTGGTTGATCATGGTGCGGATCGGACGGATGGTCAGGCCCTTTCCGAGCGCGACTTTCATGTCGACCAGGAACACCGACATGCCGTCGGTTTTTTTCTGCACCTTGTCCCGCGGCGCGGTGCGGGCGAAAAGCAGCATGAGGTCGGAATGCTCGGCGCGCGAGGTCCAGACCTTCTGGCCGTCGACGACGTAGCGGTCGCCTTTCCTCACCGCGGTGGTGCGGATCGCGGAGGTGTCGGTGCCGGCGCCGGGCTCGGTGATGCCGAAGGCCTGCAGCCGCAGCTCGCCTTTGGCGATTTTCGGCAGGTATTTCTTCTTTTGCGCCTCGCTGCAATGGCGCAGCACCGTCCCCATGGTGTACATCTGCGCGTGGCAGGCGGCGCCGTTCGCGCCGCTTTTCTGGACCTCCTCGAGGATCGCCGCCGCCGCGGTGAGCGGAAGGCCCGCGCCGCCGTATTCCTCCGGGATGAGGCAGGAAAGCCAGCCCGCTTCGGTGAGCGCGCGCACGAACTCGGCCGGATAGCGGCGCTCCCGGTCGGCCTTCCGCCAGTACTCCATCGGGAAAGTCGCGCAGAGCTTGGCGACTGCTTCACGAATCTCACGCAAATCGTGCTCGCGGACCGGCATTTCTCCCCCGAAATGACAGGTTATTATACGGGCCCGTTCCATCACGGTCCCCGGTTCCTCATGCCCCACGTTCCCGCCTCCACCGCGCTTTCGCGCTTTCGCGTACTCGACCTGTCGCGCGTCCGCGCCGGGCCCACCTGCGTGCGCCAGCTCGCCGATTTCGGCGCCGACGTGATCAAGATCGAATCGCCGCCGGGATTGGAGACTCCCATGGGCGGCCCGCGCGACGGCCCCGACTTCCAGAACCTGCATCGCAACAAGCGCTCGATGACGCTCAACCTAAAGGAGCGCGAGGGCCTCGAGATTTTCATGAAGCTGGTGAAAACCGCCGACGTCGTGGTCGAGAACTATCGGCCCGACGTCAAGGACAGGCTGGGGATCGGGTATGAGTCGCTGAAGAAGGTCAACCCGCGCATCATCCTTGCGAGCATATCGGGCTTCGGCCAGGACGGGCCGTACCGCGACAGGCCGGGCTTCGATCAGATCGCGCAGGGCATGGGCGGGTTCATGTCGATCACCGGCCTCCCCGGCCAGGGGCCGGTCCGCGCGGGCACGGCTATCGCAGACATTTCCGCGGGACTGTTCGCGGCGCTCGGGATCATGACGGCGCTGCTCGAGCGCGAAGAATCCGGGCAGGGGCAATGGGTGCAGTCGTCTCTGCTCATGTCGCAGATCGCGCTGCTCGACTTCCAGGCGGCGCGCTATCTGATGACGGGCGTGCCTCCCGGGCAGGCGGGCAACGACCACCCGACCAGCATGCCGACCTCCGCCTACAAGACGAAGGACGGCTACATGAATATCGCCGCGACCGGCGAGGCGA